>PYCK01000110.1 GCA_009649835.1 Candidatus Methanocomedens sp.
ATGAGCAGGTCGAACATGGTCTGCAGGGCAAAGTCCCTCAGGCTGTTTGCAGGTATTACCCCTGCAAGTTTCTGCCATCGTTCCATTTCAGCCCTGGCCCCTTCGAGTTTCTTCTCCTGTTCCTGTCTCTTTGTGAAGTTTTCGTTAAGTGTTTTTATCTTACCTGTAAGTCCACCTTTAAGGGTGTTCTTCTCTTGAATTGATGCAAGAAGCTCCCGCACCCTGTCAAGGATATGCCTCAGGTCATCTGGATTGAAAGGGGTTTGTGCAAAAACGGCTGCATGTGTTCTTATATTCTCTTCAATAGTATGCCAGTCATTGTTATACTGCTGCAGCGCCTGTCTTTTCTTATCCATCCAGCCAGGGTCCCTGAAGGATGCCTTATGTTCCTCAACAGATTCAAAACCTGCATTTTCAAGAGCCTGCAGGTATACGGACTTTGCGGTAGCCATTACCTCCTGCGTTTTACCCAACTCAGTTCTCTGTCCCTCCAGCCGGGCTGTAATCGCTGCCAGTTGTGTTTCAGCCTGCCTGGAATCTTCCAGCATGGTATTCCTGTTATTCTCTTTTTTAATTAGTTGTGCTTCAAGTGTCGACCTTGCTGCCGCTACTCCTTTACCGCCGGTCATTTCCATGACCTGTTCAAGTAATCCGGTACCCTCATCCCTGTATCCGGCAGCGGTTTCAAGCAGACTGTTGTAGCGTGTTGTGTCTTCATCAAGGCGTCTGGTGTTCTCCTGTACAAAGGTTCCCAGTTCTACAAGTGTACTGTTGTTCTGCTCCAGACGCCCGATGGACTCCCTGGTATTTGATATATGCTGCTTGAATTTCTCAAATGCCAATTGAGGCGGTTCACCTGCAAATTCAGCAGGAATGATAGAGAGGAACTGCTTATTGTTATCTGCAATGTCATCTTCCATTTCCTTTATTCTGGCAGAGATGTCCTGTATCCTTTGACCGATGCCTTCGATCTGTTCATTCAATGTATTAATACGATTGCTGCTGGCCTCGATCTGCTGCTCTGCCAGTTTCAGTTCACCTTCGGTAGAATCTATCTGTTTTGACAGGGATTCTATTTTACCAATCTGCTTGTCGCATGCAGTAACCTTCTTTTTTGCCAGACTTACGAGTTTTTTAAGTATGGATTCAAGGCCTTTTTTTGCATCTTCCAGTTCTGATCCGGCACTTTGCACATTATCCCTCGCCATATCAATGGAACCTTCCCTGTCAGGTTCGTGTTTACCGGAATCGGGATGCTCAGTTGAACCGCATACAGGGCACGGTTCCCCGGCTGTAAGATGCTCCCTGCGCAGGATAAGTGCCTGGTTGGTGGCAGCTACGGCCTTCTCTTCGGCCTGGCAGCGTTTGACCTTTTCCTCAGCAGTCATTACCTGCTGGTTCAAGAGTTCTGTCCTGTGCTTGAACTCATGCAGTTTCTCATTGAATTCCTGCACCGAGGCTGTCAATATAGTATCATCAAATATACTGCTCAATTGTCCATAGGATTCAAGGAACCTGCTGCCTGAATCCCTTACCTCACCCCATGCCGACCCTAGTGTGCGCCAGTAGTAGCCGTCACCTTCTTCTGTTGGCGGTTGCAGTGCCTGCCTGGCAGCTTCCAGGCGGGACGTGATGTCATTTTTCCTTGTTTCAATGACCTTCCCCTCATCCACGATCCCTTCCATCTCTTTTGTCTTTGCCAGGTGCTCGTCATTTTCCCTGCCCAGAGCTTCCTGTTTCTCCCCTAATGTTCGTTCCTTCTCGGTAAGAGAGGCAGCAGTTTGTGACGCCCGTGCCAGCAGGTCATCCGCATTTTCAGGCAGGGGATTATGTTCAAGGAACTCCCTGTCACCCTTAAGCTGCCCTTCCAGGGCCGTGATCTCTTTGTTCTTCTGCTGTATCTGGCTGTTAAGTTTGTCAAGTTTTACTTTAAGGTCATCTGCTTCCTTTTGTTTTTTATCTGCTTCCCCTATTTGCTCCTTGCCGCGGGTTTCCAGGACAGCGGCATCATTATATGCATTTTCTTTCTGTTCAGCGTCTTTTCTGGCAGTTTCAAATTCCAGGTTGGCCACATCATATTTCGCTTTCGCTTCATCGAATTGTTTTTGTCCTGCTTCTTTTTCCTGTATGCTCCCTTCCAGTGCAGACTCCAGTTTTTCCACCCGCTCCTTTTCAGTATGATACGATCCCATCTCTGAGCGGATGTCTGATGCCTTTTGCGCCCGCTCGATCTCAGCCTTGAGGCTCTCCATATTGTGCTTCACTGACAGCAGTTCCTGCTGTTTTTTCCTGGCCTCATCCAGTTTATTATGGGCATCCAAGCGCCGCTGCTCTTCTTCTTTTTCTTTTTCCAGGGCGGTCCTGGGTTCGTTAAGACTGAGCAGTTCAGCTTCAAGCCGGGCCAGTTCCTTTTCTGCCGTACCGATCTCTTCAGCAGATGCCTCCGGCATTTTCTCCAGGCCGGCTCCTGCAATATCGTATTCACTTGTTACCTGCCTGACCTGCTGGTTCAGGTTCTCCTTCAGCACTTCGAACTGCCCCATGCCCGTAGTGGCCTCAAGTATCTGCCTCCTCTCATCGGCACTGGCCTTTAAGAATGCTGCAAAATCGCCCTGTGCCAGCAGGATAGAGCGCCTGAAAGCATTAAAATCCATGCCCAGTATACGTGTAACTGCGTCCTCGACAGACATATCTGCCATGTCACTACCGCTTTTTCCCTTCCGCCTGCTGGTGATAAGTTCCTCTGTATCTGCACGGAGCAATTTTACTTCGGGTTTGACATCACCTTTTTTGCTCCGCCTGGCCCGCCACTGTGCCAGGTACTGCGTGTCGTTGGCCTGGAACACCACCTCGGAAAAACCTTCTCCTGTACCCTGGCTTAATAGATTGACAGGATTGCTGCTGCCTGTCCCATCCAGCCGGGGTGTCCGGTTATACAGTGCCACTGATATGGCATCCAACAGGGTTGTCTTACCAGAACCGGTTGGGCCTGTTATGGCGAACAGGGAAGCATCAGATAACGGTTCTTTGGTAAAGTCCAGGTGTAGCTCATCTTTGAAACTGTTGATATTCTTCAGGCGCAGCGACAGGAGTTTCAAGGCTCTATCTCCTGCTCCCGACCTATATCCAGCAATTCGTTAAAAGTGGTAAGCAATTCGTCCAGTTCAGTATCAGACCCGCTCTCGCCGAATTTGTATTTGTAGAAGTCCTGGAATATTTCCACAGGGGTCCTGGTCTTAATATCCTCTGTGGATAAAATTTCACCACCTGCCCTGGGCAGTACTGACTCCACCACAAGCACTTTGCCGCCCTTTTGGGCGAATGCCTGGCGCACAGTATCACCCACACCAATGGCAGGGCCGTCCAGGAGTACTTTCGCCTCAATGTACTTGTCCTTCCAGTCCCCGAAATTGGCCAGTTGCGTCAGGTCGTCAGGAGTACCCTCCACCCTTACCAGTTCCCTGAATACGGGCACAGTGACCTCTTCAATATTACACGCAACGTCAGTGCCAAGGTCAACCAGGAGTACTTTCTTGTCGTATTCGGCCTCCTTGAAGCTAAGCGGCAGGGGCGAACCCGGATACATTACCGGACAGCCGTCCCCCTTGATCTGCTGGGGACTGTGCAGGTGCCCCAGTGCAATATAATCCACATCACCGGGAAGGTCATCGGTCCTGACAGGCGCAATGCCGCCTATCTGCACCAGGCGCTCCGAGTCTCCGGAGGTGCCGCCCTGGATGAAGTAGTGTCCCATAAACACTTTTATATCGGCATCCATTGCCGACAAGCATTCATCATATATCCTTTTCATAGCCTCCCGGTATCTCAGCGAGCGTTCTATTTCTGCTTCCAGCGGGATATGAGGCAGGATATCGCTTTCGTTCAGGTAGGGCACGGCAGCAAAGGCAGCAGTTTGGCCATTTGCGTCCAGGTGCACCACGCAATCCTTTGCAGAATCACGGATGCCGCCCACGACATGCATGCGGGCCATCTTCAGGAATTGCCCTGGTGCGGCCAGCCTCACTGCTGAATCGTGGTTGCCTGCGATAATGACTGCATGGGTGCGGGTCTTCCCGTACAGGTCGAACAGGAACCGGTAGTACAGGTCAGTGGCCCGGGCAGGGGGCATTGATGAGTCAAAAACGTCTCCTGAAACCAGGAGGACGTCCACGTCCCTGTTAATTATGGTTTCCAGCAGCCAGTCCAGGAACCGGGCATGTTCATCCAGTCTGTCCTCTCCGTAGATCTTTTTGCCTATATGCCAATCAGAAGTGTGAAGTATGCGCATGGAACCAGTGGAGTATGGACGGGATTGAATAAAAATTTTAGTAATTGATTCCTGACCTCAGGTAAGTTACAGGTCAGTCAAGAAAATCCTCCCTTTGGTAGGATTTTCTAAGCCTGCAGGAAAGTATATACTTTCCTTTACGTAAATAAAAAAAACAGAAGGGGTCCAGACCCCTAATATATTATGCTACAACTTCTATAGTTAGTGAATCTACCGGACAGCTCTTGGTACATATGCCGCATGCTTTGCACAGGTCATAGTCTATAACAGCCTGCCCATTGTCCACAGCAATTGCCCTGGGCTCGGAGTCCACATCAAAGTTTATGTCCTTCTCCTGTTTAATATTGGTAGGACATACCGTTACACAGATTCCGCAGCCAATGCAATCCTCTTCTGCAAGTACAAGTCGTTTATCTTCTTTTGCCATTTGATTTCCCTCAATGATATGATGTATACTTTGTATTGTTTGCTATAATAAGAACGTTTCGAAATATATTCGTTGATGTTCCTTAGCCATCCTGGCAGACAATAGTTCTCCGGACACGCCAATGTTATCCCGGTTCTTCTCGTAGTATATAGCAAACCGTATCTGTTTTTTGTAACTTTCTGCCACAGAGAACACAGAGGTCACAGAGATATCTTTTCCACAGCTTTAAATCCTGCCTCTGTGTTCTCAGTGACCTCTGTGGCTGTGATCTATAGTTCTGGAGTATATATGCGGATATGCGGAGTATACAACTGGATTATACATGCGGAGTAGTATATAATCTATAAGATTATATACAGTAACAAATCAAGGACTTAAAGCATGACAAATTACTTTCTATGGATTTCACTGATATTCTTCCTCCTTGCATCCATACTCCCATCACAGCATAAACAGTACCGGATGCCCATTGGCGGTACAGGCTGGATATTTTTTGCCATATACTGGGCACTACAACCGCTATATTATATCAAAGAGGGGGACTTCTCAATGATACTGTTGACCCTGGTTGTGGCATTCATATGCATCATCATAGCTCACCTGATGTTCGGTACATATCTGGATTCAAGAAAAGGCATACAAAACGATAACCCCGCTGACAGAACGAAAACCCTGACAGCTGTTACTACTATCACGGCTGTGGGATGCCTGTTCTATTTCCCTTTCGCCGAAATCGAATCGCTGAACCGTTTACTGATATCAATAGTGACCTCCCAGACCTTCTGGTTTGCACAGATGGCAGGATTCCCTGTAGAGAGGTTTGACTGGAACATGATAATGCTCGAAGAAAGCCTGGTAGAGATCATACTGGCGTGTACAGCCATCGAGAGCATTGCCCTTTTCTTCGGGATCATACTGGGTATAAAAGCAGAGAAAAAACGGATTTTCATGGCACTGATGGCTTCGATCCCGGTGATATACATACTCAACCTCATAAGGAATGCATTTGTGATAGGAGCATATGCCTACAACTGGTTCGGGACCGGACCCATGATAGTAAATATCCTGGGCAATGAATTTTTCCTGCATGATTCTGCCAGTTTCTATTTAGGGCATCATATTATTGCAAAAGGTGGTTCAGGGATCGCCCTGTTCTTTATCGCTTACGCAGTCCTGAAATTGCTGCCTGAACTCCTGGACCTTATTGACAATCTCTGGCAGCTGATAAGGGAGGACCTAAGGCTGATCAGGAGGGGTTAACCATTCTGGCCCGAAATACCGAAACCCTGGTCAGGGGCCTATTCGCAGTTGCAGTGACACTGGCAGTGGCTGCTTATTTATTGAATTCGTCACTACTGGCAAAGGAGTCCGCACTTGTTTTTATACTGGATATTTTTTTCATCTGGTTCTTCAGGGACCCTGAACGCACAGCACAAGGACCCGAGGATGTAATTTTATCGCCTGCTGACGGTAAAGTTGTGGATATCAGGGATAACACGGCATGTATCTTTATGAACATACATAATGTGCATGTCAACAGGGCCCCTGTCAGTGGAAAGATCGTAAAGATGAAACATAAGGACGGCGGATACCTGCCTGCCTTTTTCAAGGATTCGCACAGGAATGAACGCAACCTGGTTTGTATTGAGTCGGATTACGGACTGGTCAGGATAGTGCAGATAGCGGGTACTGTGACCCGCAGGATCGACACGTACTTTAATGTGGGGGATCGTGTGGTCAGGGGTGAGCGTATCGGCATGATACGGTTCGGAAGCCGGGTGGATATCACACCCCCTAACGGATATACGCTGATTGTCAATAAAGGTGACAGGGTAAAAGCTGCCATATCTGCCATAGCAATAAGAAACACGACTGGTCAAAACGATTCCGGCCATTATGCAGGTGGATGAAATGAACGAAAGCATTTACCGATTGATCAAACTGCCTGACCTTGTGACACTATTAAATGCACTTCTGGGTTTTACTGCCATCCTGATGATGGTGCAGTCCCCTTCAAACGCCTGGCACGCCTCGATTTTGATCATACTGGCGGTTATTGCAGATGGTTTGGACGGTGCCATTGCAAGGTCTATGGAATATGGTGTGCTCGGGGAAAATCTCGATTCCCTTGCCGATGTGATCTCGTTCGGACTGGCACCTGCGGTTATCGCATATGCCATTCTGGCACCCCAGTACCACAATCTGATATGTGTGGTCGGCGGGGCGTTTTTGGCATGCGGCATACTGAGACTGGCCCGTTTCAATGCCATCAGTGCAATGGACGGATTTGTGGGTCTTCCTATCACTACTTCCGGCCTGGGTGTGGCATTGTATGTGCTGGTGTTCTATAATCTGGGGTGGCAGTTCTTTTCTCATGGCCTGCTGGCTGCAATGTCAATATTAGCAATACTTATGATCAGCAGGGTATATTACCCAAAGATCAAGAATATGAAATATCTTGGATTGGCAGCTGTCCTGATGATAATTGTAGTACTGTTGTTTTATCTTGGCAATACCACCGGGGTCAGGGTGGCGGCAGGGGCAAGCCTGGTAGTTATCGGATTGTACCTTCTCAGTCCCCTGTTTAAAATTGGGAACTAAAGTCGCTTTTTGACAGCTTCGATCATTGCTGATTACTTGATAGCTTTTAATATGTCTGCATACAGTTCTGTTGAGCAACGCCAGCCTTCATGTATCATTTCATTCAAGCCATCAAGAGTTTCTTCTTTTGTCACCAGCCCAATCGTCATCATTTTAAGAAGTAAATAGATCGTTCCATGATGCTCTATTCCTTCTATCTCTGCCATTCCCCTGGCTTTTTCATCATCCAGCAGGGCAATGCCTTCTAATTCATAAGCCAGAGCAAGCACCTCAGCATCGCCTTTGTGTATTTTGGGATTTTCTTTCAAGTGGCTTAAGTATTGGTTATCGGCAGGTGCCCTGATTTTGATTATTCCGGTATTGATCATGTTTTCAATGATAAATACCTCTGGCTGTCCGCTCTTTTTTCCCTCCACCACAACCTCTTTATAGACTGATTCCGGTGTGTATTTCTCTTCAGGAAAATGCGCTATTTTTTGAATGAAGTTTATTTTCCCCAGATAGATCAAGGGTGTGGCGTCAAAAATAAGCGGTTTCATTCTAACGCCTTTTTGATGTCTTCAGCTATGTATTTTTCAGACTTGATCCAGACTATCCCTTTTTCGCGTATAATATCAGCAAGGTCCCATACTGAGATTCCTGACATTTGTGCAGCTTTTAAAAAGGTCACTTTTCCTTCTTCGAGGTACTTAAGCGCTTGTTGTTCCTTCCAATGCTGCAGTCCTTCAGCTAACAGTTTTCTTATTGAAGCTGATTTTTCAAGAGATTCTTCCTTCATAAAAGTCTCAAGTTCTTTAAAAACGTCTTCGGGAATCCTTGCTGAAATGCTTATTTCTGTCATGTATAATATGTATGCATTGTATACTTAATATAGTTATCTTTAAGACTTATACCGGCGGTCCGACAATTGCTGCCAGTGATGATAATCCCTATTAATTTTCGATTTAAAGCCTGAATATACCTTCTTTTATTCGAACTTTTTAATTATCGGACGGCCCTATGAGCTTGAACATGAATCTATCATCACGAATCATGGACTTCGCCAACGCTCAAGTTCAATACATCCAGGTTTATACTCATGATGTATCTTCTCTGAAGATATAGATAATTAATTTATCGAATAATTTACTGGAAAATCGCAGTCA
>PYCK01000111.1 GCA_009649835.1 Candidatus Methanocomedens sp.
ACCATTGACTATCCAACACTATAGTATCAGTTGTCACCAACGGGATATCAAGTATTTTCGCACCAAATAATCAGAATAAAGCAGATATAATAATTATTTGGATGTCATAAAGCTTATATATATTGTACGTATCTATACAACGATGTATATTATTGTACATCGAATATAGGTGATATTAATGATCGAATTCATCCAGAAAATTACAGCAGGAGAGAACCTTACATCAGAAGAATCAAGATCAGCCATCAACAGCATATTCACTGATGCCACCGATGCCCAGATAGGAGCATTCCTCACAGCCCTCAAAATGAAAGGCGAAACAGCAGAAGAGATCGCAGGCATGGCCATGGGTATGAAGGAAGCCGCAAACACCATCAACCCCAAGGTCAGCGGCACGCTGGTTGATACCTGCGGCACAGGCGGCGATTCATCCCACACCATCAATGTCAGTACAGCCTCGGCCATCATTACAGCTGCGGCCGGAGTGCCTGTGGCAAAGCACGGTAACTATTCCATCACATCAAAATCAGGAAGTGCGGACGTATTAAAAGAACTGGGCGTGAACATAGACCTGCCGCCCAAAAAAGTGGAGGAATCCATAGAAAAAGCAGGCATCGGGTTCATGCTGGCCCCTGTGTTCCATCCATCCATGAAACGTGTGGGCGGACCAAGAAAGGAACTGGGAGTAAGGACAGTGTTCAACATCCTTGGCCCATTGACAAACCCTGCCAATGCCAAGTCCCAGGTCATCGGCGTATTTGATGAGTCATTATGCGAGACCATGGCAAATGTCCTGAAGATCCTGGGAACCAGGCGGGCCTTTGTGGTACATGGAAGCGGCCTTGATGAGATATCCAATATCGACACCACTACAGTGGCAGAACTTAACAACGGGAAGATCCGGACCTATTCACTGTCCCCCGAAGAACTGGGGTTCGACAGGGCAACAATAGCAGATATCAGGGGCGGTACCCCCCAGGAGAACGCTGCTGATATTGTGAAGATATTACAGGGGCAGAAAGGACCAAAGAGGGATATCGTGGTCATGAACTCTGCTGCTGCGCTGGTCGTGGGTGGTAAGGCATCTGACATAAAAGACGGTGTGGAACTGGCACAGCAGACCATTGACAGCGGCGCAGCCCTGGAGAAGCTGAAAAGTTTCGTGGAAGTGGCAGGCGACACAGGACAGCTTGGAAAATACATCTCATAGATATAATCGATAAAAGGAGTCTTGTGGATTTCCATGCACAAACCAGCCAGTGACCAGATACAGCAATACCAAACCTTGCCCTTTCCCAGGGTCAAGATATGCGGGATGAAAGACCTGGATTCTGTAATGACGGCTGTAAAGTACGGGGCTGATGCTGTCGGTTTTATCACCGAGGTACCTGTCAGTACGCCGCGAAAGATAGACAGGGAAACAGCCAGGGAACTGGTAGCCTCCACACCTCCATTGGTGAGTACTGTGATGGTCTGCATGCCGGATAGCCTTGACAATGCCCTTGAACTGACCCGTTTCGTTCACCCTGATGCCGTACAGGTGCACAGTTCCATGTCACAGGAAGACCTCAGGGCCCTCAAGGAGAATACTGGCGTGAAGCTCATCAAGACCATACATATTGACAGTGGAACTGATGTGGATAGTGCTGTAGATGAAATAAACGAACTGGACAATATTGCTGATGCTGTTTTGCTTGATACTAAAATAAACGGTAAGACCGGGGGTACAGGGACCGTCCATGACTGGGCCAGAAGTTATGAAATTACCCTGCACTCCTCCCTGCCTGTCATACTGGCCGGAGGTCTCAATCCCGGTAATGTGGCAGATGCCATAAGGACCGTACGGCCCTATGGTGTGGATACGGCATCGGGAGTTGAGACCGGGGGTATAAAGGATGAGGATAAAGTAATGATGTTCATCAATAATGCGAGGTCAGTTCAATGAATGCAACGAACGCAATGAACAGCGTGCAGCTTGACCTGACTAAGACGCAATTCTGCGAACTGGCTGCAGGGGAAAGACCCGCCATCATCCAGTTAAGTGCAAATATTCCTGCACCCTGTACCCCGTTTAAGTTGTACAGTGCCTTAAAGGAACAAAACAGTGGAGCATGGAGGTATTCATACCTCCTGGAATCTATGGAAAAGGAACAGCGTCATGCCCGTTTCTCCTTTGTGGGTTCTGACCCTGATGCCGTGGTTACGGTAAAGGACAGGAGAGTGACACTGGAATATCCGGCACAGACCCCTATGATACAGCATGTAAAAGGAAACCTTGCACAGGTATGTTATACCAACGGGAATAGCGGGGCGCTGGAAGGTGAGATCAAGCCGGGATATGATACACTGGATGCTGTACGCTCGGCATTTCCGGCAAGTGGTGCAGTATTCCTGAACAGTACGTCCTTTGACCGCCAGACATTCATGGGCGGTGCTATCGGGTTCAATGCTTATGACCTGGTGTACGACTGCTGGCTGGACAGGCCGCAGGCCCATACATCGGATTTCCCTGATGCCCAGTTCGCACTGGTAAGCAAAACCGCTGTTTTCGACCACCTGAACGATACTGTACATGTGGTGTTAACTCCGTTTGTCGGGAAAGATGATGATGCCGCATCCATCTACAACCAGGCTGTTGAAGATGCCGCCAGCATGCTGGCTTTGATACATGAGGCAGGGAAAGTTGAATTCTCAATATATGATGCATGTCCAATTGATAGTCCTGCATGTAATATGACAAGGTCACAATATGAAGATTCTGTGAAAAAGGCAAGGCAGCATATCATTGATGGTGATATCTTCCAGGTGGTGCTGTCCCGCCGCTATGAGATCGAGCTGGAACAGACACCTGTGGAACTTTACCGGCGGCTGCGTGAGGTGAACCCAAGTCCTTATATGTACCTGTTCGAGTTCGATGGTACAGGTATTATAGGTGCCAGTCCCGAGACCCTGATGACCGTACACAACAGGAAGTTAATAACCAATCCCATTGCAGGAACCTGCCCCAGGGGCTCCACGCCCGAAGAGGACGAGCAGTTGGCTCGTGAGATGCTGGGCGATGAGAAGGAGCGGGCAGAGCATGTGATGCTGGTGGATCTGGGGCGCAATGATGTGAGAATGGTAAGCGGACCCGGGACTGTGAAGGTTGAAGATTTCATGAGCGTACTGAAGTATTCCCACTTACAGCATATCGAGAGCACAGTGACCGGAATGCTGCGTGATGACTGCGACCAGTTCGATGCGGCAAGGGCCATATTCCCTGCAGGAACATTGTCAGGGGCACCAAAGATACGGGCCATGGAGATCATCGATGACATGGAAACCACTGCCAGAGGCATCTACGGCGGCGGTGTGGGTTACTATTCCCTTGACGGGAATGCGGACTTTGCTATTGTGATACGTACTGTCATCATGAAGGATGGGAAGGCATACATCCAGGCCGGGGCAGGTATTGTGGCTGATTCGGACCCTGCATATGAGTACAATGAGACCGAGCGGAAGATGGCTGCCATGATGAAAGCTATCGGGGGCGGAGCATGAAGGTCCTGTTTGTGAATAATAAGGATTCCTTTGTGTGGAACCTGGTGGATTATGTGTCAATGTTCGAGCCCGATACCGTTGTGGTACCAAATACCATCAGCCCGGGCGAGGTTGAGATGATCGGGCCTGATGCTATTGTGATCTCGCCAGGTCCTGGAAATCCGCATAATCCTGCCGATATTGGCACCTGTATTGATATAATTAAAATATTCGGGCCTGAAATACCCACATTGGGTGTATGCCTGGGTCACCAGGCCATTGCTGTGGCCTACGGGGCAAGGGTCATCCATTCACCATCCGGCCCGGTACACGGCAAGACATCAGAGGTCATACATAGTAAAAGCGGGATATATGAAGGGCTGCCGTCTGTCATAATCGGGGGCAGGTATCATTCACTTGTGGTGGATGAGACCAGCCTGCCAGATGAACTTGAGGTCACTGCCAGGACCGGGGATGGCATTATAATGGGGATAAGGCACCGGGAGTATCCTGTGGAGGGGATGCAGTTCCATCCTGAGTCTGTGCTTACAGGGGATGGATTGAAGATCATTGAGAACTTCCTGAAAATGGCAGGGATGGAGAATAAGGGCAATTAGGTATTGCCTCTTTTATTTTCTATTAGCATCCAGAATATAACATTTTTATCAGATGTGGTCATCTAAACCCAAAGGTGAACCTGAGAATGAAATATGTTGTACTCCTGTGCGATGGCATGGCAGATTACTCACTGGACGAACTTGACGGCAAGACACCTCTGCAATTTGCCCATACACCCAATATGGATTACATTGCAAGGGAAGGAGTCTCTGGGCAGGCAGTAACTATTCCACCAGATATGCCGCCCGGCTCTGATGTTGCAAACCTCTCCATCCTGGGCTATGACCCGGCCAAATACTATTCAGGCAGGGGTCCGCTGGAAGCAGCCAGCATGGGAGTGGAACTGGGACCTGACGACATTGCCTTTCGATGTAACATAATAACTGAAAAGGACGGAATTATCGAAGACTACAGTGCCGGTCATATCTCCACAGACGAGGCCGGAGAACTCATAAAGGTAGTGGACGAGCATCTTGGCAGCAATGGAGTAAAATTCTATCCCGGCATCAGCTACCGCCACCTGCTGGTACTCTCGGGCGGTCGCGGACTGGATGCACAGTGTACGCCGCCCCATGACCAGGTGGGACAAAAAGTACAGGATTTCCTGCCAGGCGGCCAGGACTCGGACCTGCTCATCCGGCTTATCATGGATTCAAAGCCGCTGTTGGAGGGGCATGAAGTGAATCAGGCCCGGGCAAAGGAAGGTAAGAACATAGGCAACATGATCTGGCCTTGGGCCCAGGGAAGGGCTGTGTCCATGCCCACCTTCAGGGAATTGTACAACATTAGCGGGGCCATGATCTCGGCAGTGGACCTGCTAAAAGGACTTGGGGTCTGCGCCGGACTGGAAGTGATCGATGTGCCAGGGGCTACCGGTTACCTTGATACCAACTACAAAGGCAAGGCAGAGGCTGCACTCAATGCACTGGAATCGGATGATTTCGTATATGTGCATGTGGAAGCCGCAGACGAGGCATCACATATTGGTGACATTGATGCAAAGATCAAGGCCATTGAAGATTTCGACCGCAAGGTTGCGAGGCTCATCCTTGACGGACTGGCGGCCTTTGATGATTATAAGGTACTGCTGATGCCTGACCACAGGACCCCCATCCCACTCAGGACCCACACACATGACCCGGTACCCTTTGCTGTACTGTCAAGTAATGGTGTTGGGGATGAAGTTACTGAATATAATGAGTTTTCTGTGGAAAAGGGGTCTCTGGGAATAGTGAAGGGGCACAGGATTATGAATTATCTTGTAAACGGCGTTTTCTGAGTATTTTAAATGGTTAGGTTTTTTCCTTCATATGTCCCAGTGCCGTGTCCCAGTAATGCCTGGCAGCCTCACGGATCGCCTTAATCTCATCAGGCTTCAACTCCCGCACTACCTTTCCCGGACTGCCTAAGATGAGGCTGCCCGGCGGGAATGTCCTGTCTTCTGTTATCAGCGTCCCTGCACCCACAAGACAGCCGTCCCCCAGGGTTGCCCTGTTCATCACGATCGACCCCATGCCGATCATGCAGCCATCGCCGATCGTGCATCCGTGAAGTATAGCGCCGTGGCCAACCACACAGTACCCGCCTATCCTTGCAACATTGTCCGGGCCGGCATGCACAGTGCAGTTGTCCTGGATATTTGTCCACGGACCGATACTGATGGTGCAGGGGTCGCCCCTGACCACAGCATTGGACCATACGCTTACATGGTCCCCAAGTTCAACATTACCTATTACCGCACCCAGCGGGTCGATGTATATAGGGTCACCAAGTTTCGGGAACATTCCCTGGTATTCTCTGATCCTGTCTTCCATATCAGATCACCTCTATTTTTATCAAATTGGTAGGTCCTCCTCCCGGCACACTGGCAGTCACTACCAGCTGGTCCCCTTCCTTGAAACCAGTCTGGACAGCAGCCTCTTTCGCACGTTTCATCATGACATTCATATCATCTGAATAATCAACTTCTACCTGCCTTACACCCCAAATGAGTGAAAGCTTCCTTAACGTTGCAGGATCAGAACTCAAGGCTACAATAGGTATGGAAGGCCTGTACCTGGAAACCATGGTTGGAGTCCGGCCATGAGCGGTGGGTGTCATGATGGCAGCCGCATCCAATTGCCTGGTCACGAGGATTGCTGAATGGCTGATGGCTTCTGCAACCGAGATCCCTTCAGGAAGATCACGATTGGACATTGCAATTTTGAATTCCACGGATCTTTCCATCTTTAAGACTATCCTGGACATCATTTTCAGGGCACCTACCGGGAACCGTCCCATAGCCGTTTCTTCTGAAAGCATAACGGCATCGGTACCATCCAGTACGGCATTAGCAACATCTGCAGCCTCTGCCCTGGTGGGTCTGGGATTATCTACCATACTCCTGAGCATCTGGGTTGCCGTGATCACAGGTTTACCTGCCCGGTTGCATTTCCTTATCAGCATTTTCTGTACACCAGGAACATTTTCAACTGGTATCTCCACACCAAGGTCACCTCTGGCAACCATGATGCCGTCTGCTGCATCAATGATCTTATTTATGTTCTCTAATGCTTCGTGTTTTTCGATCTTTGCAATAACAGGGATCTGAACGCCTTTTTTTTCTAATATCTTTTTGACCTTGTGGATATCACCCGCACTCCTGACAAAAGACAGGGCAATAAGATCAACTTCTTCTTTTATCCCCATCTCCAGGTCCTTTCGGTCCTTAGCTGTCAGTGAGGGTATCTTCAGGGTCCCTAACGGCAGATTAATACCTTTATGGGATGATAATTCACCACCAACTATCACCTCACATTTAATATCGCGTGAATCCGATTCCTTTACCTTAAGCTGGATGAGTCCATCAGATAACAGGATTGTATCTCCGGATTTCACTTCCTCTGGAAGGTTTTGGTAGGTTACCGAGGCTATATGCTCATCCCCGGCCACTTGCCTTCCGGTGAGAATGAACTCATTTCCTCTCTCGATTTTGACGGCACCCGCAGGGAACTCTCCTAATCGGATCTTTGGACCGC
Organism: Candidatus Methanocomedens sp.; assembly: GCA_009649835.1. Taxonomy (GTDB): domain Archaea; phylum Halobacteriota; class Methanosarcinia; order Methanosarcinales; family Methanocomedenaceae; genus Methanocomedens_A. The sequence goes on from PYCK01000111.1 coordinate 7,155, forward strand.
TCAGGTCTTGAAGAATCGCTGTATGGCTTTTTGTGTGGTCTGAAATCTCCCTTATCCTGTGGATTGTTTCGCTATGCTCTTCATGGGTGCCATGAGAGAAGTTCAGCCTGGCTACATTCATTCCGGCCCCGATAAGTTGTTTGAGCTTAGAGTCACTACTGCTTGCCGGTCCGATGGTACATACGATCTTTGTACTTCTGATAATACAACCCTTCTATTCTCTCAATAACGATTCTACTGCCATTTCAATGCTCTGGCGTGAGTTGTGACCGGGCACCCAGCCCAGGGCTTTTAATTTCTCTATGGACAGCAGCATGAACTTCACGTCTCCTTTCCAGCCAGCACCGCCGTCTACCCCGCCTGTGAACCTGTATTTCACATCACTATAACCCATCTTCCTCGTAACAATATCTGCAATGCCTACCACGTCGATGGAATCCTCTGACCCGATATTGAAAATATTGACTGTTTCGTCCGAATGTTCCACCCCGAACACCATGGCATCCACACAGTCACCCACATCCAGGTACGATTTCTTCTGCCTGCCCGAACCCAGTATCTCAAGGGTGAACGGGTCCACCCGCAGTTTGTTAATGAAATCTACCAGTACACCGTGGGAGCCCCTGCTGCCTACAATGTTGGCAAAACGGTAGAGCCATGCTTTCATGTTAAAAGTATGACAGTACGAGGATATCAATGCCTCACATGCCAGTTTCGATGCGCCGTACAGGGATATTGGTACCTGGGGTCCGTAATCCTCTGGCGTGGGCATTATGCTGGCAGCACCGTACACTGTGGATGTGGATGTAAATACTAACCGGCCGGTCCCTGTCTGTCTCATGGCTTCAAGCAGGTTGTAGGTGGCAAGGATATTTTGCTCCAGGTGCACCTTGGTGTCTTCTGCCCCCAGCCTCACGTCAGGGTTGGCGGCAAGGTGGAACACCATATCAATGCCATCAAGGGCAGAGGTGATGGTGTTTGGTTCCATCAAGTCGGCCTCGATCAATACGAAATTATCATTATCCATGTGGTGCTGTATGAATTCCATCCTGCCGGAACTCAGGTTATCAAGTACGGTGACCCTGTTTTTTTTTATGAGATGATCTACAACGTGGCTGCCGATGAAGCCTGCGCCGCCGGTTATTAGTATATGTTTATTGGTTAATTTCATAGTATTATCT
>PYCK01000112.1 GCA_009649835.1 Candidatus Methanocomedens sp.
TCAAAATACCATGCTTTTTGAAGTGGATACATATATAATTCAAAAATAACTCTTATTTAATAGACAATTATATAAATATACGTCCATTATATTAGACTTGTTCTAAATATGGGTTAACTGGCTATTGTCAGGCATAATAGTCATGTTTAAGTCTATTTTCTCTATTCTAACTCATGAATTGGTAACCGCCATTCAGTTAACAAGGATACGAGACAACCACCATGACCCCGGAAGAATCCTATGACATAATAGTAATCGGTGCCGGCCCCGCAGGCTCCACTGCAGCCATGTATGCGGCCCGCTCCGGTGCCAGTGTACTGCTGATAGACAAAAAGAAAGACCTCGGCTCCCCCATCCAGTGCGGCGGGTTCCTGCCTGATTATGAGGAACTCGGGGAACTTTTGCCTGGTGCCGAACTTCCATCTACCTTAAAGGATATCCCATCAAGCTGTGTTCATACCACAACCAGTATCCACAGGTTCCTGTCCCCGAACCTGGAACCAAAAGAGTTTGGAGTAGAGGCGTATGTGCTGGACCGCTCAAGGTTCGATAAGCACCTGGCCAGGGAAGCTGCAAAGGCAGGGGCAAAACTGATGGTGAGCACCCGTGCCGATTCTATTGAAGCGGATAATGTATCCATCAGGGGAGTAATGGGTGAGTTTAACATCCAGGCTAAGGTCATAATCGGTGCAGACGGCCCCACTTCAATGGTTGCGAAGACTGCCGGCCTTATCGATCGCAGTGATAATATGGGCCGGGCAGTGTCACTGGAGTACGAACTTACCGGGGTGGATATTGACAGGGATGCAGTGGAAATGTACTTCGGTCGTGACTATGCACCCGGCGGGTACGCCTGGATCATTAGCGAGGGCGGTGATGCTGCCAATATAGGTGTGGGCATCAGGCAGCCGTTATGCGAGCCCGGTGTTTCCACACAGGATTACCTGCACCGGTTCATGTACGAGCACCCGAGAGCTGCGCCCATGCTGGAAGGCAGCAGTATAACGGCAGTGATCAGCGGCATCGTACCTGTTGGAGGTGCACCGCCCAAAACGGTTGAAGGTAACATCATCATCTGCGGAGATGCAGCCGGACACCTGATAGCCACCAATGGCGGCGGCATACCTACTGCCATGGTTGGCGGGAAGATCGCAGGAGAGACAGCAGCGGATGCAGTGGCTGGAAAATGCCAGCTGGCTGAGTACGAGAACAGGTGGCGGGAACAGATGGGGCTGGAAATAAAAACGTCAGTGTATGTGAAGAAATTGATGGACGGGCTGATGCGCTCAGACCCAATGATGAGCACGGCCATGAAGATGCTGACCCCTGACCAGATGAAGGCTCTGCAGCGGGGAAGACTGCCCGAACCTGTAAAAAAGATGCTCAAGACCCTTAATACAGGTATAAGGTGATTAACCTTATGTTGATTGCTTGCATTATTATGCATAAGAGTGTACTTAACCAGAGAGTGAATGTAAAATGAACAAGGAAGACCCGGGAACGATCTGTTATCCTGCACATGGAAACCTGTACCTGAACATCACGAACAGGTGCACGTGCAACTGCATTTTCTGCATTAAGAACTATGCAGACGGGGTCTATGGCTATAACTTAATACTCTCAAGGGAGCCCGAAGTGGCTGAGGTTATCGAGGAACTGGGCAGACATGACCTTTCCGGGTATGACGAAGTGGTGTTCACAGGACTTGGAGAGCCCCTGTCCAGGCTTGATGATGTGCTGGAGATCACACGATGGCTAAAGGCCAGGGATGTCAGTGTGAGGATTGACACTATCGGGCATGCCAAACTCCAGTACCCCAACCGTGATGTTGCCCGTGAACTGAAAAAAGCGGGAGTTGATGAGGTTTCTGTCAGTCTTAATACTGATGACAAAGCGACCTATGACCAGCTGGTAAGACCCCGCAGGTACAGGGATGCTTATGAGTCGATGAAGGATTTTTCCAGGGATCTGGTAAAAGAAGGTATAAACTTAAGGTTCACGGTGCTTGACCTGCCGTCAGTGGATATTGAGAAGTGCCGACGTATTGCAGAGGAGATCGGTGCATCGTTCAAGGTAAGAGGATATGGCGGACCAGTTATTGGTCAATGATTTGTTTACCATATTGTATAATTGACGTGTTGTTTTTTCACAATAGTGACGCTTTTATCTTGTAATGGGAAAGTTTTATATTTCCAATTGGTCAAGCTTCATATATGCAGGATATTCATGAACTGACAATTATATGTGGAATCGATAAGTCAGGGGCAAAAGAAGATGTTGAAAAGATACGCATATGCCCGGGCGAGATAATCGGTATTGTCGGTCCCACCGGTTCAGGTAAGAGCAGTCTTATCTGTGATATCGAGCAGCTTTCACAGGGAGATACCCCGACCCGGCGCAAAATCCTGATAAACGGAAAGGCACCTGGTAGGGATATCCGCACCGACCCCAGGAAAAAACGTATCGCCCAGCTTTCACAGAACATGCATTTTCTTGCAGATATGACTGTAGAAGAGTTCCTCAGGATGCATGCCAAGAGCAGGAACCGTAACTCTGACACGGTTGAGCAGGTAATTGACATTGCCAATACACTTACCGGGGAGTCTATCCAGCCAGGGCACCAGCTTACCATATTGAGTGGAGGGCAGTCCAGGGCACTGATGGCTGCCGATATTGCGGTAATAAGCGACTCGCCCATAGTGCTCATCGATGAGATAGAAAATGCAGGGATCAAGAAACAGGAAGCACTGAAACTCCTGGCTGCCGAAGGGAAGATCGTGCTGGTGGTAACCCATGACCCTGTTCTTGCACTTATGACCAAACGTCGTATTGTGATGCGAAACGGCGGGGTGCGGCAGGTCATCACTACTAGTACTGGTGAGATGAATGTCTGCAGTGAACTTGTCAAGCTTGATAATTACATGATGTCGCTGCGCGATACTATTCGGCAGGGCGGGCTGGTCGAGCAAGCTGTGGTAGTATGAAACTGGTGGTAGTAGCGGGCACGCCCGGTTCGGGTAAGACATCGGTACTGATGCATACCATCAGGTCGCTTAAACAGGCAGGCATGTCGCCTGCAGTGGTGAAGATAGACTGCCTGTGGACGGATGATGATAAGAGGTTTGAAAGGCTGGACATACCTGTTCGCATTGGATTGTCCAGGGACATGTGCCCTGACCATTTTGCCATATACAATACGGATGAGATGCTAACATGGGCCCGGGAGCAGGATGCCGGGGTACTTATCAATGAAACTGCCGGCCTTTGCCTGCGATGTGCGCCCTATCCTGACGGATGCCTTGCAGTGTGCGTGATCGATGTGACCACCGGTCCTAATACTCCCCTGAAGGTTGGGCCACTGCTAACTACGGCAGATGTGGTGGTGGCAACCAAAGGCGATATCGTGTCCCAGGCCGAACGGGAAGTGTTCAGGGAGCGTGTCAATGAGGCGAACCCTGGTTGCCGGATTATAGAGGCTAACGGACTGAGCGGGCAGGGTGCATCAGAACTTGCAGAGGTGATAAGTGAGACGCCTGATGTGGGACAGGAGCTTAACCTGCGGCATAATGCGCCGCTGGCCATATGCACGTTGTGCACTGGTGAGACACGGGTGGCAAAGAAACACCACATGGGCGTGCTGCGGCATATTGACGGTTTTACCGAGTACAGGGGGGAATGATGCAGGATGACGCAGGAGATTACAGATCTGCTGCCTGGATATAATTGCGGGGAATGTGGTTACCGGCAGTGCAGGGATTTTGCTGCTGCGCTGCTTGAGGGAGAGGCGGAACTTGACGGCTGCCCCCACATGGCGTATGAGAAGTTAGCTTTAAATATTCCCGTGATACAGCAACTTCTTGGCGGTCCCGGACCCGGTATTAAGGATTCCAGGCATATTATTGGTGTTATTGACGGACTTGAGGCTGATTTTGTTTTTTCACCCCTGCCTGGTGAGCCGTCGTGCCGGGAAGACCTGCATCCCTTTGACCCGGAGGTGGGGCCGGAGGTGAGCGAGTATGTGCGGTACAGGCCGCTGGGTTGTCCTGTTACGCATTTTGCCAGGGTGCTGGATATGAAGCGGGGTATCATGACCGTTCATCTGGTTGGGCCTATCCACAGACTTGGCAGGGATGATGTGGCTTTTGAGGATATTGGCCTCTGTATGGTGATGGCATTTGATGGTATTGTCAGTAAGGGCAGGGTGCCTGATGTGGGCCAGACTGTGAAGTTTTTGCCTGAACATTGTATGATGCAGAAGGTGCATTCGGGTGTGGTGGTGCATTCCGAAGGCAGCAGGTTGAGGATCGAGGGAATTGACCTGAAGGTGTGGTAGGCAGCCCAGCCTTTTTTTGTCCGGATGTTTTTTTACCAAACTCCTAAATGACCGATAGGTTCCTCCCCTCCCGCACTCCACTTCCCCCAAACCAGCGTTCAGCGCATGAGCAACTGCACCCGGTCCACAGCACCAAGGCCGGGCAGCCGGAGAAGTTAGTGACTCGATAAGCATAATAACTATATTAGATGTACAATAGATATTGTTACGTGACTGACCAATTGGAGAACTTCAAATGAGATTTAATATCATTTGTGAAACTGATGAAGATGGCAAATATGTAGTTGAATGTACCGACCTTCCGGGATGTTTGTCAGAAGGAGATACACTGGATGAGGCTATGGATAATATTAATGAGGCCATAGTAGGTTGCCTTACATCGAGGCTTAAGTGTGCAAAGGATAAGTTCCTTAAAAAAAGTCCTTCAAAGTTCCACGACCGGATCAATATTTCATTAGACACTGCGACGGCTGCTGAATATGCCTAAACTGCCAAGAGCCAGCGGGGACAGGCATGTGTCAGCTTTTAAGGCAGCCGGCTGGCAAGTGAACCATATTGAAGGGAGTCATTACATCCTCATAAAAAATGATAGTGAGATTCATCTGTCTATACCTGTCCATAAAAATAAAACACTTGGTGTCGGTCTATTGAAGAAGCTGATAAATAAGGCGGGACTGACCAATGAAGAATATCTGGAATATTTTTATGGAAAATGAGAATTTGAAGATGCACCGCGCGGGCCACGTCTGATGTTTTGTCATGCAACCAGCGTGTGTGTTTTTTACTGTGTATAGTGGTTACCGTTTCTGTATATTAAAGTCACGGTAAATTCCCGTACAAATGTACCGGGCCTGTATGTAGCG
>PYCK01000113.1 GCA_009649835.1 Candidatus Methanocomedens sp.
TAGAAGGATTATGCTATGCTTTCGATAAAAAACCTCAATAAAACGTACCATACCGAGGAAGGCGACGAGGTCGTTGCACTATCAGATATAAACCTTGATGTGGCTGATAAGGAATTCGTCTGCTTCATTGGTCCGTCCGGATGCGGGAAGACCACACTGTTAAGGATTACGGCAGGACTTGAGAAACCTGACAGCGGGACATTGACCGTGAACAATGAACCTATTAAAGGACCCGGGCCTGACAGGGGCATGGTGTTCCAGGAATATTCATTGTTCCCGTGGAGGACGGTACTGAAGAATATCACCTTCAGTCTCGAATTGAAAAAAATACCGAAAAGTGAAAGGGAAAAAATCGCAAGAGACTTCCTGGAAGTTGTAGGGCTGTCAAAGTTCGCTGACAGCTATCCCCATGAACTGAGCGGCGGCATGAAACAGCGTGTGGCCATCGCCCGTGCACTGGTGAACGACCCTGATGTGCTGCTAATGGACGAACCTTTCGGGGCAGTTGATGCCCAGACCAGGAACAGACTGCAGCATGAATTGTTGAATATCTGGGAGAAGAAGAAAAAAACCGTGCTGTTCATTACCCACAGTGTGGATGAGGCCGTATTCCTTGCAGACAAGGTGGTTGTGTTCACAGCCCGGCCCGGCAGGATAAAGGAAGTGATCAATATCGACCTGCCCAGACCAAGAGAAAGGACCAGTTTTGAGGCGAATGCGGTCCGGGAACATTTATTGGCTTCACTGGGCGCAGAAATACAAGCTGCAATAGACTAATATATCCCAGGATAGTAATATTTTAATTCGTTTTTTATAAAAAAAAATGGTGACTTTATGGAATTATCAGTTCAATCAATTGACATTAATGTAGGTAAACACAAGGTGGTATTAAACAACCAGGATGCAAGGGAACTGGGAGTAATGGCAGGGGACAGGGTCAGGCTCAAGGACCACGGATACCTCACTGCCATTGTCGATACTACTGATGATATGATCAGCCAGGGTACTATGGGGGCATATCATGAGGTCATGGAACTTATCGGCGGGGCCGGTACCATTGAGATCACACCTGCCACAAAACCTGCATCTGTCGGAACTATTAAGAAAATAATGAATGCCCAGAAGATCAGCCGTGATGATATCTATGAACTGGTAAGTGATATCGTAAAAGAGAATCTCAGCGATGTTGAGCTGGCTGCATTCATAACAGCAACCCACATGAACTGCCTGCCTGCCCAGGAGACCGAATGGCTGACCAGGGCAATGATCGATACCGGTGAGAAGATCGAGTTCGATACTCACCCGATCATGGACAAGCACAGCATCGGGGGCGTACCAGGGAACAAGATATCACTGCTTATTGTACCCATAGTAGCAGCTGCCGGACTCCTGATACCCAAGACCAGCAGCCGGGCCATTACAGGTGCAGGAGGCACTGCTGACCTGATGGAAATACTTGCTCCTGTAGAATTCCCTGCAGATGAGATCAAATCCATGACAGAAAAGGTAGGCGGTGTCATCGTCTGGGGCGGTGCCACCAATATAGCGCCCGCTGATGATAAACTGATCAGGGTGGAATACCCGCTGTCGCTGGACCCGAGCTGCCAGCTGCTGGCCAGTATCATGGCCAAAAAAGGTGCTGTTGGTGCCGATTGTGTTGTCATAGATATTCCTACCGGGGCCGGAACCAAGATATTGAATGTGGAAGAGGGCAGGGCCATGGCCAGGGGTCTTATCGACCTTGGAGCCAGGCTGGGAATGCAGGTTGAATGTGCCATGACCTATGGTGCTTCGCCGATAGGCAGGACAGTCGGCCCCGGACTGGAGGTAGTGGAGGCTCTTAAAGTGCTGGAAACTATGCAGGGTCCAAACAGCCTTATCCAGAAAAGCGTGGGTCTTGCAGGTCTTATGCTTGAGATGGGCGGTGCCGCCGGCAAGGGGGAGGGTCGGAACATGGCCTATGAGATACTGAGATCAGGTAAAGCACTTGCGAAATTGCGCGAGATCATAGAGATACAGGGCGGGAATCCTGATGTTACTGTAAGTGATATTCCTATCGGGGACAAAACGGCACAGATAGTAGCCCCGACCAACGGATATGTAGTAGAGTTCCATAATAAACGCATTGTTGAGATCGCCAGGCTGGCCGGTGCGCCCAATGATAAAGGGGCAGGGGTCCTGATCCATAAAAAGAAGGGTGAGACTGTTAAGAAAGACGAGCCCATACTGACGATCCATGCAGAAAAGGAATGGAAACTCACCAATGCTGTCAACAGTGCAAAAAAAAATCTGCCTATTATAGTGGAAGGGATGTTGCTGGAAACCGTTCAGGATCATAGTGAAATATGATCCGGCTTCCAGGGATATTATCAAGTTTCCATATGGAGATATGATCAAATTTCCATATAGAGATGGGATCAGGCTTCCATATATTCTGTCATTCTCTTTGAATGCTGCTCGACCAGGGTTGTCTCCAGTTTGAATGAATAAAAAAATATGACCGAACCTTCCGGGACATCATCCCATAGGTGGGTGTCCACACATTCCTTCCCGAACTCTTCCACAAGGCCCTGGTATGTGGCAGCCTCTATCTTGTCCACGTTTATAGCAAAATCTTCAAGTTGCTTTTTCTGGCTGTTCTTTACCCTGTAAACGCCTTTATTGTAGAACAGAGGTGAAACAAATGTGCTGTTACCGTTCTGGAGCGTTTCGTCAATCCTGTAAGGATCCAACTCGATGATATTACCTATCCTGGATATGTCAAGCTTTTCCTCCACGCTGGTACCTCCATTGAAATAATGATCTATTCTTGTTATTCAAATTCAATAGTTTTACACAATATATAAAATCATGCATTTTTATCATGGTAACTTTAATTATCCAATACGTTGTATCTAATTATTGAAATGCAAAATTATAAGGGGCGAGATAATTACCATGTCTGAAAGGAAATATATAATAGAAACCAAGCGTTATATTGACGATAAAGGGAACACGACCTTTGACAGCTGGACCACATCAGCCAAGGTCGTTGAAGTAAAACATGAAGATCAATACCTGGTATTCTTCCCGCTTGAAGGGGACAATGCAGGTAAAAAACATTATATCCCTTTCGCTAATATCCATATTGTACGTGAACTCTAATCTTTAATGGAATTACTTCCACTGTGGATCTTAGCTTTGGCTTTCTATTTTTTTCGTATTACCGGATCTCAGCTTAAGCTTTCTAATTGAGCCTCTGGCAAAACCCACATAACGTCTTTAAAACCACAAATTCTTCTTGTCATTAAAATTTACTTCTAAGCTCTTAGATTGACAAATTTCTGAAAGCACTTGGTGCCCTGATCAAGTCGTGTATTCACACTTTAAAAGCCGTCAATGCCGTAATTAAAGCCGCAATGTTTGAAACCTAAACAAAATTCAGTGAAAGGGGATGAAAGTCTTGCTTGATGGATTCTGG
>PYCK01000114.1 GCA_009649835.1 Candidatus Methanocomedens sp.
GGACAGGATACAAAACGGGCAGTTCGTCAGCAGCCCATCCACACCCTCTTCCTTGGCCACTTCCATCCTGCGTATAGAAAGTTTATCAGAAACCTCAGGGTAAGCAGCACGCACCCCACCCCCGCCGCCGCAGCAAAGCCCTGAGGACGGCACCTGCACCAGTTCCATGCCCGGAATCTTCTGGATAAGGTCAACATATATAGACTCATCAAGCTCGCTGGCCCTGATATGGCAGGGATAGTGATACATAGCACGCATTTTGACAGGTTTCAGGTCTTCAAGTCTCAGGTTACCATCCGCCTCCATCATAGTCATGTACTCACCCACATCAAATATCTCAAAATCAAAATCAAGCCCGTATTCCCTTGCCAGTCCAGGGTAATCGTGCCTGAACGTAGAATTACAGCCAGAGCAACTCGTAAGGATGTGGGGTACGCCGTGGCTGGCATAAGTATTGAATATCTCAAAGTTCTGGGTAACGAAAGGTTTCATGGCATCCCTCATACCCACCCTCATGAACGGACTGCCACAGCACACCTGTTTTTTAGGTATGTGTACCGCCACATTGTTGTGCTGGAAAATATTGATTATAGCAGCGGCAGTATCCTGCTGCCTGCGGTTGATGATACACCCGAAGAACAGAACCACTTCAGCAACAGGCTCCCCCTCGAATTTCTTAATATACAACTCGTGTATCCCGTGAAAATCACTCTCATACTCAGGATACTCGTCCACTGCCTGGGTAGTGGTCACAGGCACGCTCGCACCCGTATCAAGCACAGACATGATAAGGCGTTTATGGGCCGGCATGGGTCCGACCTCATTTGCCACAGCACCGCACCTGAGGTATTCGATAATATCCCTGCGCAGGGACAGGCCTTTGGGACATGCAATCTCACACTCCTGGTCCACAGGGCATTTATAGAGCCCCTGCTCCACCAGCTGCCTGATGCGCTCAGCTCCTGCCGAATCCCTGGGATCAACGGTAAACCTGAAGGATTTGGCTATTGCTGACGGACCAAGGAACGACCTGTCCACATCAATCACATTGCAGTCCGAATAACAGGCACCGCAGAAAATGCAGTCATCCACACTATTAAGTAGTTCCACATCAGCCTGGGTTACTGTGCCTTCTTCTTTTTCTTTTACAGTATGGTCGGTGATCAGCCACGGGTGGACCTGTTCGATGGTGTTATAGAAAGGTTCCAGGTCCACCACCAGATCCTTAATGGTACGCAGGTGCACCAGCGGCTCCACCAGCACAATCCCGTCCCTTACCACATCCATAGCCTGGGTCTTGCAGGCCAGCATTGCCCTGTGGTTGATACGCAGCGCACATGAACCGCATATACCGCTGCGGCATGAGCGCCTGAACGTCAGACTGCCATCCCGGTCGTCTTTGATGTTGATGAGGCAGTCCAGTATGGTTGTGCCGCTGCTCAACTCCAGTTCAAAATCCTGGTAATAGGGCTTTTCATCGATATCCGGGTTAAACCTGAGAATGCGGAATATGGCCTTCATTTCATTCATTTAATACATCCTCCTCTCAGGCTTGTAACTGGTAATGGTCACAGGTTTATATTCCAGCAAAGGTCCGGTCTCACTGCGGTATGCAAGAGTGTGTTTGAGCCATCCTGCATCATCGCGCTCTGGATGATCGGTCCGGTAATGTGCGCCCCTGCTCTCCTCCCTGGCCAGGGCGCTGGCTGCAATGACCTCTGAGAAATCCAGGAGGTTCCTTAATTCCAGGGCTTCCATCATCTCTGTATTGAATATCATTCCCCTGTCACTGATACCGATGTTGTTGAACCGTTCCCTGAGTATTCGGGTCTCCTTCACTGCTTCGGCCAGCTTCCTGCTGTCCCTGAATATCCCGCATTTCCCTGTCATGACCGTCTGCAGGTCATTCTTGATATCCGCAACACTTTCACTACCGTCCATCTCTGCCAGGCCGTAGAACTCATGTTCAATGGAATCCAGCGTCCTGGAAGATACGCCCCCTATAGCTGCTTTTTTTACGTACCGTACCGCGCTTATCCCTGCACGCCTGCCAAATACGATTGCTTCAAGCAATGAGTTCCCTCCCAGGCGGTTGGCACCATGCACACTGACACAGGCACATTCCCCTGCTGCAAAAAGCCCGCTCACACCCAAAACTCTTCCATTTATATCAGTTGGTATGCCGCCCATGGAATAATGGGCAGTTGGCTGGATGGGAATGGGTTCATGCACGCAGTCCACGTTTGCGAAACTTAAGGCTATATCATGTATCTGGGCCAGCCTTTCCATGATCAACTCCTTTCCAAGATGTCGCAGGTCAAGATGGATATAACCGTCAATCCCCCTGCCTTCATCGATCTCTGTCTGGATGGCCCTGGATACTACGTCCCTGGAAGCCAGTTCCATCTTGGACGGAGCATAACGTTCCATGAACCGCTCACCATTTTTGTTCACCAGGTATCCACCCTCGCCTCTTGACCCTTCTGTGATAAGTATACCGTGTTTGTACAGGCCTGTGGGATGGAACTGCACGAACTCCATGTCCTGCAGGGGCACGCCCGCCCTGTATGCCAGTGCCAGCCCGTCCCCGGTATTGGCATGGGCATTGGAAGTTATGCTAAATGCCCTGCCGTATCCGCCAGTTGCCAGCAGTACGGCCCTGGCTCTTATGACCTGGAGTTTTCCACCTGCCATATCGTATGCTACCACTCCCCTGCATATGTTATCATGAATGATGAGTGAGACAACATGCCATTCGGAATATACTTTCACCCTGTTTTTCATCATCTGCTCGTACAGGGTCTGGAGAAGTATATGGCCGGTCTTGTCTGCGGCATAACATGTCCTGGCATAACTGTGTCCCCCGAAGTCCCTTTGGGCTATTACGCCCTCTTCGGTCCTGCTGAATATGGCCCCCATCTTGTCCATGGACCTGATGTCACCGGGAGCTTCACGGCACAGTATCTCGATTGCGTCCTGGTCGCCTAAGTAATCGCTCCCTTTCACTGTGTCGTAAATATGCGATTCAAGACTGTCCCCTATCTTTTCGGCCCAGCCGTCCAGTACTGCTGCAATCCCACCCTGGGCGGCACCTGAATGGGAACGCAAGGGGTGAGACTTGGATATTACAGCTGTATCAACTTCTTTACTGGCTTCAAGGGCGGCCCGCATCCCGGCAAGTCCACCGCCTATTATGATGATGTCGTGTGTTAGCATGTAAGATAATTATTTACTGAATGTATATTATAGTCTGCGGCACAATGAGCATCCCGCCTGATATCCCTGATCTGGGCGTAACGAAATCCGATATCCATAACTAATCCACTCCCAGCTTCCATTCTAAGTCCCTGATGTCCCATTACCCTCCTCACTAAAAGTCCTTGAGAACACCTTGGAAAATCAAATATCCCGAACTCCTTAGGCTCGCCCGACTCTAGCATCAACTCCAGCCCCTTCTCTAAGGATACGATACAGGACGGGCAGTTGGACAGTCTCCTGCTCCCTTAACGCTATAAACCCATAACATCAATCGTTTAATTATGCAAAGGCACCAAGAAAAAGAAGAATTGACAAAAAATGGCAGATTATTTTTCAACTCATGAAGGAGCAAATGTATTTAATCAGTAAATAGTTTTTTAAGAAATTACGTTATAATATAAGCTTAAGTCTTACGTGGATGGTGAGATACATGGGAGTTTCTGCAAAATACGATATAGCTATAGTTGGGGCAGGGATTGCTGGACTTTATTGTTGCCTAAATGCCCATCCAGATAAAAAGATAGGTCTATTTGAAGCATCGCATAAAATTGGAGGACGAATCGAAACTGTTGACATGGAAGGATTTTTTGCTGAATATGGATCCATGAGATTTGATCCTTCTAGACAGTTTTTAATGCAAAAGCTCATACAAGACTTAGGTCTTGAAACTGAACACTTCCCAGAGTACTCCAGCCCTTCTATACAAAACCGACAGACAATATATAATCTCAAGGAAAGAGAGAAAGAACTGACCACGTTGGAATTAATCAAAGTTGCTATACAACGTGTATTGGATAAATCTGAAGAACAGCTCCTCTCTATGAATGAGGAAGAGCTGGACCATATAAGACGTGAAGCAAAATATAAAGGCGAATACTTGTGGAAACAAGGTTTATGGAGTATTTTTAGCGATGTATTAAGTTTCGATGCTATCAAGTTTCTGATCATTGAGGGGAGCTTTTACCATTCAATACATGAAAATCCAAATTCAGTAGAATGGATGATTGTCATGATTAAAATGTTCCAGATGAGTAAAAATCTCAAGGGTATCAAAAATGGAATGCAGCAGCTTACCAATACAATGTTTGAAAAAATAAAGGAAAAAGGAGTAGTGGTTTACAAACAACACACTCTTCAAGATTTGAGTAGCTCTGGAGGAAAGGACATTATATTACTATTCAATAATGGTAAGACATTCAAGACCAAGCATGTTATATTGGCGATCCCGCAGAAATCGCTTTTGTCTGTTAATAGCTTGCCAGATAATATCAAACTATTGTTGCATTCGGTGATGAGTATACCGCTGTTGAAATGTTTCTTTGTGGTTAAAAATCCATGGTGGAAACAGAATGTTCCTAATGAAGGGTTGACAACCTTCCCAGCTAGAGAACTGCACTATTACAAGCATGGAGGGAAAGGAAACATAATGGTTTACTGCGATCGACCATATATTACTTTTTGGAGTGAATATGTAAAAGCTGAATTTCATGATAAAACGGAATTAAGCAGGAATGAAGAACTGCCAAAGATGTTTGCACATCTTATGAAAATCGATCCTAGTGACATTATAATATGCGGCATACGTGATTGGGGTAAAGAACCTTATGGTGGTGCCTATCACATTTGGAAACCTGGAATACAATCTTGGATAGTAATTGATAAATTGACATCTTTTGCTTTACGAGAAGACAGTCCAAAAAATATACATATTTGTGGAGAAGCTTTTTCTGACTATCAGGGTTTTATGGAAGGAGCGCTCCGGTCTGCACGCAATGTTATGGCTGAAATACAAATATAAATAACTTTCAAAAAATAGGGCCTTGGG
>PYCK01000115.1 GCA_009649835.1 Candidatus Methanocomedens sp.
GCTCATAGAAACTCATACTCTCGGGCCTGGAATCCACATTAAAGTACTGGCAGCCTATGGTCCCGGACACTGACAGAGCCAGCCCGACAGCAGCCAGAACATCCACAAACATTAAATACTAATCCACATTAGTACTAATCATGATTAGTAAATTCATCGGACGGCAGAAAGAACTCTCACTGCTGGAAGACGAATGGAACAAAACCAATGGCCGGTTAATAATACTTTACGGGCGGCGGCGGATAGGCAAGACCCGGCTCATTACAGAATTCACATCAGGTAAGAACGGGATATTCTATCTTGCTGAAGATACCTCCCCTCACATCCAGATAACCAGGCTGCAAGAGAAAATCGCAGAATTCACCAGGGACGAAGTACTAAGAACCCTTGACATAAAAGACTGGGACCAGCTATTCGGTTATCTTACCAAAAACTGCCCCTCGGAGCGGTTTTATCTGGCCATAGATGAATTTTCATATCTCATAAAAAGTGACAAAAGCATCCTCAGCACCCTGCAAAAGTATTGGGACACCGCATTATCCTCATCAAATATATGCATAATCCTTTCCGGCTCCATGCTCGGTCTAATGAGTGAGATGGTCCTGTCCCATGCGTCCCCCCTATATGGAAGGCGAAGCAGGGACATACTTCTCGAAGGACTTCCCTTCTCAGACTCAAAAGAATTTCTCAACATGCCATTCCAGGAAACTCTTGAAACATACATGATACTCGGAGGGGTGCCCGAGTATCTTCTCAAAGCCTCGGAATACACAGATATTACAAACTTTGTAGAAAAGGAGTTCTTTGACAAGTTCGGTTATTTCTACAGGGAGCCATACTTTATAATCTCCCAGGAATTCAGGGAACTCAAAACCTACTTTTCCATACTCAATTCCATAGCCTTTGGCAACACAAAACCCACAGATATAGCCAATTTTGTAGGTATAGATGCACGCAAGATCTACCCATATCTTGAAAACCTGATACGCCTGGGATTCATTGAGCGACGGGTATCCATTCATGGAAACCAGAAAAAAGGTATATACCTGATAAAAGACCCGGTCTTTGACTTCTGGTTCAACTTTGTTTCTAAGTATAAAGAAGAGATTGAAAAAGGCGTATTCAAACTCAGAAACAATGAGATGCCCGGATTTTTCGGGAAAAGGTTCGAGATTTTTGTTGAACAGGAGATAATCCACCACTTTATCCCTGATTTCCGGAAAATAGGCCGTTGGTGGCACAAAGGTGAAGAAATCGATGTACTGGCATTGAATGAAGTGCAAAAAGAAATCGCATTTTTTGAATGCAAATGGCAGGAAGTGGACAGAAAAAGGTCTGGACATATCCTTGCTGACCTTAAACGCAAAGCTGCCCTGGTAAAATGGCACAACGGCGAGCGCCGCGAACTTTATGGCATTATCGGGAAAAAAATCAATGGAAAGGAAAAGCTAAGAGAGATGGGATACTTGGTTTTTGACTTTGAAGATTTTATGTCCTTAAGTAAGTTTGATGTTAAAGGTTAAGCCGACCAGGGATTTATACTCCCCCCTCACCCTAAACAGTTTTTCGCTATATCCCTCGACAATTTTGGAATCGCGTGAGATCGGGTCGTGTTTAAGTTTTTCAATTTTCGTAAGAATTCTGGACACAGTAATCTTATCCAGGGATTTTAAAAATTTGACAGCTTGTCTGGAATATTTAACATCAAAAATTACAATCCCATTTTTCTTTTAAGGTCCTCATGGGAAGTAAGCTTGCCAGAACTTTTTTCATCTCTGTATTCCTTTAAAGAAAGATAATCTTCTTCGGTCATGATCGAGTCTACATCAACCATATGACCTTTAATAAAATCAAGGTCTTCCCTGATTGCTCTTAATTCATGCCTAATCTCTCTTGAGTCAATCGCTTCAGACATATCAAGAAGTTAATCATTACACTTACTTAAATATAACTCAATTTTATTATTGCAGCACCCAGTCTCCTTCAATCCTGTGTATTTGCACGTCAATGACATACCGGATTTCAAAATCAGGGGAATTTCCCCCAATTGCAGTAACGGCACAGGCTGCTTTTCCCGGACTTCCCATCAACACCAGCACATCCAGATTTTCACATCTCCGAATGGTACTCGCCAATACTCTTAATCACCAATTCCTCCTTGCTCATGGCCTCAATGGCATCGGCAGCAGCCATTGCCGCCTGAATAGTAGTGATATAAGGTATCGCATAATCCACAGCCGCCCTCCGTATACCCCGTCCGTCCTTGTAGCTCATCTTGCTTGTGGGCGTATTGATGACCAGGCCGACATCCTCCTTACGCATCAGGTCAATGACATTAGGACTGCCGTCGTGTACCTTCTTTATTTCAGTAACATCGAAACCCTTGCCCGACAGGTACCGGACCGTGCCGCTGGTAGCAATGATTTCCAGTCCTGCATCAGCTATCTTCCTTGCTATTTGCACCAGTACCGGCTTATCCTGGTCCCTGATAGACATAAACACCTTACCCTGCAGCGGTAGTGCATTATCTGCTGCCAGTTCTGCCTTGAAAAATGCCAGCCCGTAACTGTAATCCACACCCATGACCTCGCCTGTACTGCGCATCTCAGGGCTGAGGATCGGGTCCGCTCCCGGGAGTTTGTCAAATGGCAGCAGGACCTCCTTCACTGAAACATGTCCGGGCCTGGGTTCCTGGAGGTATCCCTGCTCCTTCAACGTTATCCCTATCATGGCCCTGGCCGCTATCTTGGCAAGCGGCAGTCCCACAGCCTTTGATACGAATGGAATGGTACGGCTGCTGCGGGGGTTCGCCTCCAGCACATAGACCACCCGGTCCTTATATGCCATCTGGATGTTCAGGATACCCTTCACCCTGAGTGCCAGGGCAATACGTCTCACATAATCCCTGACCGTATCCAGCACATAGTGTCCCAGTGACTGGGGCGGTATCACGCAGGCCGAATCACCGCTGTGTATCCCGGCCTCCTCGATATGCTCCATGATTGCACCGATGAGCACGTCCTTCCCATCGCATATGGCATCCACATCGATCTCAATGGCACCCTCAAGGAAGTTGTCGATGAGCACAGGATGCTCGGGCGAGACCCTCACAGCCTCATTCATGTACCGGTTCAGGTCGTTCTCGTCATATACTATCTCCATGGCCCGTCCGCCCAGTACATAGGAGGGGCGCACCAGCACAGGGTACCCGATACCGGCTGCCACTTCCCTGGCCCCGGCTTCCGTGATAGCATAACCCGCTTCCGGC
Organism: Candidatus Methanocomedens sp.; assembly: GCA_009649835.1. Taxonomy (GTDB): domain Archaea; phylum Halobacteriota; class Methanosarcinia; order Methanosarcinales; family Methanocomedenaceae; genus Methanocomedens_A. Next base: position 3,269 of record PYCK01000115.1, read on the forward strand.
TGTGGAATGCCCATACCCTGCAGCATCTTATTGAACCGCTCCCTGTCCTCTGCAATATCCATATCTTCAGGAGTAGTGCCCAGGATAACGGTATCCAGGTCAGTCCTGCGCTGCAGTTCCCGCTGCAAGGGTAATGCCAGGTTCACAGAGGTCTGGCCCCCGAACTGTACCATCACACCCCAGGGTCTTTCCCGCTCGATAACATTCATCACGTCCTCAAGGGTCAATGGCTCAAAGAACAGCTTATCCGAAGTATCGTAATCTGTGGATACGGTCTCGGGATTGTTATTGATGATATGGGTCTCAATCCCCTCTTCCCGCAGTGCACTCACCGCATGTACAGTGCAGTAGTCGAACTCTATACCCTGCCCGATACGGATCGGGCCCGCACCCAGTATCAGCACCTTTTTGCGGTCAGTGGGTTCGTTCTCGCACATCTCTTCATAGCATGAATAATAATACGGGGTCTCGGCAGCGAACTCGGCAGCGCAGGTATCCACCATCTTGTAGGTGGTAATGATCCCCATCTGCCTGCGCATATCATTGATATCTTCCCTTGTCCTGCCTGTGAGTTTGCCAATCTCCTCATCCGTGAACCCCATTCGCTTGGCACGGTACAGGGTCTCCCTGGTCAACTCCGAGCGCAGGGTATCTTCCATCTGGATGATATTATATATCTTTTCCAGGAAGAACGGGTCGATAGATGTGATACCTGATATCTCATCAATTGAAAATCCGGTCCTTAAGGCATGGTAAATGCCAAACAACCGCTCATGGGTAGGGGTCGTAAGCAGGTCAATTACCTCATCCCGCTCCCATTCCCTGAACCCGAAATACATATCCACATCAAGACTGCGGATAGCCTTTTTCATAGCTTCTTCAATGGTGCGCCCGATAGCCATGACCTCTCCCGTGCTCTTCATAGCCGTGGTCAGGGTCTTATCTGCGGTCACGAACTTGTCAAAGGGCCACCTGGGTATCTTGACCACAGTATAGTCCACAGTGGGTTCAAAGGACGCAGGCGTCTTTTTGGTAACATCATTGGGTATCTCGTCCAGGGTCATGCCGATGGCGATCTTTGCAGTCACCCTGGCTATGGGGTACCCTGTGGCTTTGCTGGCCAGTGCAGAGGAGCGGCTCACCCTCGGGTTGACTTCCACGATCCTGTATTCGCCGTCCTTTACTGCAAACTGGATATTACACCCGCCTTCGATGGACAGGCTTCTTATGATATTGATACTGGCACTGCGCAGCATCTGGTGGTCCCTGTCCGACAGGGTCTGGCTGGGAGTGACCACAATGCTCTCCCCTGTATGGATACCCATGGGGTCGATATTTTCCATGTTGCATATCACGATACAGGTATCATTGGCATCACGCATCACCTCGTACTCGAACTCTTTCCAGCCCAGAATGCCCTCCTCGATGAGTACCTGGTTGATACGGCTGCGTTTCAGGCCCAGTTCAGTGATCGAGATGAGTTCTTCCTTTGTCCTGGCAATTCCTCCGCCAGCCCCGCCCAGGGTATAGGCCGGCCTGATAACAAGGGGCAGGCCCAGTTCATCGATCATTGCAACTGCATCCTCAATGGTGTTCACGGCCTTGCTGCGGGGTACAGGCTCACCGATACGCTGCATGGCCTGTTTGAACAGGTCCCTGTCCTCGGTATCCTGTATGGCTTTCAGTGGTGTACCGTAAAGTTTGACATTGTATTTCTCAAGTACGCCCATCCCGGCCAGTTCACTGACTATGTTCAGCCCGGTCTGCCCCCCCAGTCCCGCGATCACTCCGTCTGGCCGCTCCTTCTCGATGATACGTTCCACGATCTCGGGTTTGATTGGTTCGATATACACCACATCTGCCATTTCCGGGTCGGTCATGATAGTGGCCGGGTTGGAGTTAATGAGTACCACGCTCACACCTTCTTCCCTCAATGACCGGCATGCCTGGCTGCCGCTAAAATCAAACTCTGCCGCCTGCCCTATCATGATAGGACCGCTGCCTATCAGCAGTACTTTCTTAATACCAGGATTACGGGGCATTATTTCATCACCTTTTTTACGATGGTATCAAAGAACCATTTTTCAGTATCCCAGGGACCTGGGCTGGCCTCAGGATGGAACTGTACGCTCATGATGTCCAGGTAGTCGTGGGCGATACCTTCCACTGTATTATCGTTAATGTTCAGGTGGGTGATATGAGCCTCTGCCGCATCCAGGGAACCGGCATCCACTGCAAATCCGTGATTCTGGGAGGTGATGTACACGTTGCCTGTTTCCAGGTCCTTCACAGGCTGGTTGGCACCCCGGTGCCCGAACTTCAGCTTGTACGTACTGGCTCCCAGCGCCAGGGATATGATCTGGTTGCCGAAGCAGATGCCGAAGATGGGTACTTCTCCCATCATGTGTTTTACAACATCAATGGCAGTGCCTGCCTTTTCGGGATCTCCCGGGCCGTTTGATACGAATATGGCATCAGGTTTTTGTTCAGTAATATAGTCAGGTGGAGTACTTGCAGGTACCACGGTAATACCTACACCCCGCTGCTGCAGGCTCTTTATCATATTGGTCTTTATGCCAAGGTCGATGACAACGAAATGAGGCTTGTCCTTACCTGTTGCTTCAATATGGTAGGGAGCGGGGCAGGTCACCCTGTCTATCAGGTCGTTCTGGTCAGATATCTTCGGGTGCTGTCTTGCCAGGCGTACTGCTTCTACGCCATCGTCGCTGTCTGTGAGCAGGCATGAGCGCATGGCGCCGGTATCCCTGGTCTTGATGGTCAGCATCCTGGTATCCACACCTGCGATACCGGGCCGGTCTTCTTCTGTTGCAAAATCAAAAATGGAGCGCCCTGACAGGTGGTGGGATGGATGGTCGCACGCCTCCCTGACCACCAGGGCCTCTGCTTTCATGCCGTCTGACTGGAAGGTCTTGCCGCTTACACCGTAATTGCCGATAAGGGGGTAGGTGAACATCAGTATCTGGCCGGCATATGAAGGGTCTGTAAGTGCCTCTTCGTATCCGGTATATTGAGTTGTAAAAACAAGTTCCCCGCAAACAGCAGCTCCGGCGGCACCAAAACCAACGCCCTTCACAATTGTGCCGTCTTCTAATCCTAGTATTGCTTTCATACTAGGTGCTTTACATGGGAGGAATGAGTTAAAAAGGTTGTGTAAAATAAAATTTTAAATGCTCACTGATCATTTGCGTATTATCAATCCACCACCGCATTCAATGAAAATTGATGGGATATCCGTAAATGGCGCAGGAAAGAAGGATTTTATTTCTACACAGTCACTAGCCACCATAATCGGTAAATCGTCAAAACGCTTTGGGTAGCCCACATAAACACCATCACTCATTTTTCAATATCACCTTTACATATTGGTCTGTTATCTATCCTATATCATTCACCTATAAAACCTTTACTTGACCAGCGGCCTTGGGTAAAATTATTCAATGGAATCTGTACGTTATACTGTAATTGGTCAGAAATCTTAAATCAGAAATATGACTACTCGGAAGTACTGGATGTGCCACAGATCATGCAAGGCTTATATTGCAGCCTGCTCCCTGTCCGATACCTTCATCCACACGCACATGCAGGTTCGTGATATTATCTGCAAAACCGTTATTCCTGATAGCGGTAGAAATCTCATTAAGGAAATACTTGCACAGGTCTTCGGCACTTACCGAGGGTATGGGTAGTAACTTTACATCATCTGCAGGCAGCACATAATGTTTGCAGCTTTTAATAAGTTCCACAGTATAATAACCATCATCTTTAGTTATTTTCAATCTGGGATCGTCCATGGCCAGCAATATCCTATGGTCCAGCCGGTCGCATACCCCCATAACAATCCTCTTCACATCCTCAAAATCAATGATGAACTGCCCTGCCTGGCTGCCCTCGATACGTACGCTGACAGCATAAGTATGACCGTGCAGCCTGCCGCATTTTGGATGGTCAGGTATTAAATGGCAGGCTGAGAACCGTAGTTTTGCATGCCAGCCATCAAGTTCTATGAACAACTCTTATTCACCTGGGTGAGGTTTAAGGCAGTCCATAACAATAAACCCTTGTATGGCCAGGAACCAGAAGGATTATTTCTACTATAAAGCAAAGGATGAAGGATATCGTTCACGGGCCGCTTACAAGCTGCAGCAGATCAATAAGAAGCACAACGTAATAAAACCAGGTGACTCGGTAGTGGACCTGGGTGCTGCCCCGGGTGGCTGGCTGCAGATGGCAAAAGAGCTTTCAGGCGGGCGGGTACTGGGTGTTGACCTGCAGAAGATAGCACCTATTGAGGGAGTGGATACTGTTAAAGGGGATCTCACTTCTGACAGGATACTGGAAAGGATCGAGGAGATCGTTGGCGAACACGGGGCCGATGCCGTAATTTGCGATGCAGCGCCTAACCTGACCGGCAATTGGAGTCTTGACCACGGCCGTTCCATTGACCTGAGCCAGGCGGCGCTTGGTGTGGCAAAACGGCTGCTAATGCCCGGAGGTCATTTTGTTGTTAAGGTATTCCAGGGTGATATGTTCAAGGAGTTTTTGGATGAAGTGAAGGAAAATTTTGTGTATGTACGTTCATTTACGCCTTCAGCTTCCAGGAAGCAGAGTGCTGAAATATATGTAATAGGCAAGAAGTTCATATCGACTGATATCAAGGCAGGGAATGAATACGACGTGGAGATCCAGGAGATTGGAGAACAGGGAGATGGGATTACCAGGATCGGGGATTTTGTTGTTTTTGTTAAACACGCTATGGTTGGGCAGGCAGTGCGTGTCCGGATAAGGGAAGTGCATCCCAATTTTGCTTTTGCTGATATTATCGAATAATA
>PYCK01000116.1 GCA_009649835.1 Candidatus Methanocomedens sp.
GTATCTATAATCCCCTTACAACATGCCAGTTTCATAGGCGGGATACGTCCCGCAGGGATGTGGCCCCTTCAAGGGCTGAACCGTGAAACCTGGACACTGATTAGGAGATAACGAAACATGGCAAAATCAATGTATAGTCATATCAGGGATGCCTGGAAGGACCCTGACTCAACGTATGTACACGAACTCAGATGGCACAGACTCCAGGAATGGAGACGTGAAGCCGCAGTACAGAGAATAGACAAACCCACACGGCTTGACCGGGCACGCAGCCTCGGCTACAAGGCCAAACAGGGCATAGTCATGGTCAGGGCAGGTATCAGGCGGGGCAGTGCCCGTAAACCACGCTACATCAGGGGCCGCCGGACCAAGCGTATGGGCATGAGCAAGATCACTCGCGGCAAGAGCATCCAGCGCATTGCAGAAGAGCGGGCAGCACGCAAATTCCCCAACCTGCAGGTGCTCAACTCATACTGGGTAGGCGAGGACGGCAAGCACAAATGGTACGAGATCATTATGGTGGACCCGGCACATCCGGTCATTCAGAAAGACCCCAAATTGAATTGGCTATGCCGGCCCAACCAGAAAGGACGGGTCTTCAGGGGCAAGACAAGTGCCGGAATAAAGGGCAGAGGCCAGCGCAAACGCGGCAAAGGCACTGAAAAGACCAGGCCCAGCATAAGGTCCCGCGGTAATTTAGGTAAGTGAGGTCTGTGACCTCACGTCATTTTTTACAGGTTTTGGGTAAACCTGGATCCCCATTAACTATCTGTCATAGCGGGTAACTTATTGTACTTTAAATGAAAATCAGATTTAGGAATGATTCATTATATCCATCTGCGCACAATTGCACAGGCCACAGAAGACCCGGAAAAGGTACGATCAGCCCTGAAGCTACTTCTCCCTCCTCCGGGTCAATTAGCAAAAAAAGATTCGATCACCGTGCATGAGACCGTCACTACAGGGTACCACGGTAACTCCATTATCGTGATGGAGGCAGAGCTAAAGAAAAACAAGGACTGCCAGTATGTGGTTGATCTTATAAGGGAACACCTGGGACCTGCAGGTATTTCCCAGCTTGCAGCCGAACTACCGCAACGTGTGGATGATGACTGCACCCTGTACATCAGGTTTAATAAGCAGGAAGCATATCTGGGCAAATTGATGACGACCACAAAATCCGATTCCATCCTTGTACGGATAAAAATAAAAGCCTATCCGGCCAGGGCCGATAAAGCGATACAAGTCGCCCTGTCACTTTTGGGCGAAGGAGACTGATCATGGGCATAATAAAGAGTTCGAACTTCTATGACCTTAACGTCCATACACTGCCTGACTATGCAGACTCCCCATCAAGGATGATACTGGAAGCAAAATATATGGGATATTCAGGCATCTGCCTGACCTCGATCAATACTGCCAATACATTCCATGGTACTGACATAACCATGCCAACGCCCAGGGATTTTGAGATCTATACCGGAATCGAGATCCAGGCAGATAATTTATCCAAACTGAACAAATATATAAACAGGTCAATGAACAAAGTGGATATCATCACTGTCAGCGGGGGGGATGAGGATATAAATCGTGGGGCCGTAGAGAATGGGCGCGTGGACATACTTGCCCACCCTGCATCCCGGGGTAAACCCTTAAACCATGTATTATCTAAAGCTGCGGCAGATAACGGCGTGGCCATTGACTTCAATATAGATGCCCTGATCCGGCACAGGGGGGGCAGCAGGGTCAGGATACTCAGTGCCATCAGGCAGAATGCCAGGCTGGCACGCAAATTTGACGCACCCATGGTCATCACCAGTAATGCCAGGTCACACTATGACCTGCGCGGACCCAGGGAGATGATGGCACTGGGAATGCTAATGGGTATGACCCAGGAAGAAGCATTACATGCACTATCAACGGTACCCGGCTCTATTATTAACAGGAACCGGAATAACAACCGCATTATGGATGGAGTGGAAGTGGTACAATGAAGATCCTGCCCCCTACTTTGAGAGAATCGAACAGGTATCTGGCTATCTCCGTAACATCAGAAGGGGACATACCAAGGCGGGACCTTGTTAATGAAATACTCTTTTGTGCAGCGACACTTCACGGGGATGCAGGGAGCAGTGAGATGGGTATCCGCCTCCTTTCGTTCGAGGAGAACAAGGGTATAATCCAGTGCAGGATGGACAGGGTATGGGAGACAAGGGCCGTGCTTGCAACCGTAACATCGATAAAGGGGATGCGGACCAGGATAAAGGTACTGGGCGTATCGGGAACCGTTAGGGGAGCGACAGAAAAGTATTTACTAACGCAAGACATAAATGAGCCCGAACCAGAGAGAAAAAGAACCCAAACAATAAAAGAAAGTAGGATGATCATAGATGTGGGGACTATTTCCGGTGAAGTAGTAAACCGGAATAATAACGAAATTGATTTATTGTCAGAGGACCCACATTCTTTAGAAATATTAAATCGTTCTAATACCAGATATTTTGGTATTACGGTTTTTGACATTAAAGATAAGGAGATTGATGTATAATGCAGATGGCACCTCAAATGGGATATGATCGAGCGATAACGGTTTTTAGTCCCGACGGTAGGTTGTTCCAGGTAGAATATGCCCGGGAAGCTGTTAAACGCGGAACAACGGCAGTAGGAGTAAAGGCAGTAGACGGCGTTGTGCTGCTTGTAGATAAACGAATAACAAGTAAACTACTTGAAGCTGATTCTATTGAAAAGATATTCCAGATCGACGATCATATGGGTGCAGCCACATCTGGTCTTGTGGCTGATGCCAGGGCACTGATAGACAGGGCGCGGGTAGAGTCCCAGATCAATAAAGTATCATATGATGAACCCATTGGCGTGGAAGTCCTGGCTAAGAAGATCTGCGATTTCAAGCAGACCTATACCCAGTACGGTGGAGTCAGGCCATTTGGTACGGCATTATTGATCGCCGGTGTGGAAGACTCTGCGGCAAGGCTTTTTGAGACCGACCCCAGCGGTGCCCTGCTTGAATACAAAGCCACCGGAATAGGTGCAGGCCGGGCCGAGGTAATGGAAGTCTTTGAAGAGAAGTATACCGATGATATCAAACTCACGGATGCTATCTTGCTGGGTCTGGAAGCTCTTTATAATACAACAGAGGGCAAGTTTGATGCTTCTACCATCGAGGTGGGTGTGGTCGAACTTGAGACCAAGCAGTTCAAGAAACTCAGTTCCGAAGAGGTTGCCGATTATGTCAATGTGATACTGGAAGCCCATTCAGAGGAAGAAGAAACCGGAACTGAAGAAGAAGCTGAAGAAACTGAAAGTGAAGAGATGACCGAAGAAGAGACAGGGGAAGAATAACCCATCTCAATATAAATTGTTGGTTTGATCATGGTCACGCTGGATGATGCCGTAATTGCCAGGCTTAAGAAAGGTGGGAAGCAGTTCGAAGTATATGTAGACCCTGATGCAGCTTTTTCCATGAAAAGGGGTGAAGAGATAGACATGGAAAAGGTACTGGCAGTTGAAGAAGTTTTTGAAAATGCCAGCAAGGGCGACCGTCCTGCAGAAAGTGATATTGATAATACATTCGAGACACAGGATACATTAGAAATTGCCAGGCAGATCATCCTGCATGGTGAGATACACCTGACAACAGAGCAGCGGAAAAAGATACTTGAGGACAAAAAACGCCAGATAATCAGCATAATCGCTGCCAATGCCATTAATCCCCAGACCAAGACCCCGCATCCGCCTACGAGGATCGAACATGCCATGGAGGAAGCGGGTGTGCATATTGATACCATGAAGAGTGTGGATGACCAGGTAAATATCGTGATGAAGGCGATACGCCCCATAATCCCCATACGTTTTGAAGAGGTCAGTATCGCAATAAAGATCGGTACGGATTATGCCCCGAAAGCTTATGGCCCGTTATCTAAATTCGGCACACTCACAAAAGAAGAATGGCAAAAGGATGGTTCATGGATCGGCGTGGTCACAATACCTGCTGGTTTGCAGGACGACCTGTTCGGTCTGGTTAATCACCTGACCAAAGGAAACGCAGAGATAAAGATCCTGAAATGAAATTCAAATTATTACAAGATTATCAGGTTGAGGTTATAAAAAATGGATAAGCACATTGTGGTGCCTGGCGATTTTCTTTCTGACGATGTCAAAAAAGCAGGAGACGGCACCTATGTGAGTGAAGGAAAGGTTTATTCAAATCTTTACGGACTTGCAAGTGAAAAGGAGAAGATACGGGTTGTTTCTTTATCAGGGAAATATATTCCGCAGGGTGGGGATCTGATCGTGGCCACTGTGAGCGAGATTACTTTCTCGAACTGGATAATGGATATCAAATCACCATATGAGGGACTGCTCAATGTGTCTGAATATCCAAGACGTATTGATTCCTCTGACATGGTTAAATACCTGGATGTTGGTTCATCCGTGCTCGTTATGGTTAAGAATGTTTCACGTTCCATGAAGGTAGAACTAACAATGAGGAACAATAGGTTAAAACCCATAACCAGTGGTAGGATTGTCCAGGTCTCAGCAGTAAAAGTACCAAGGATGATAGGCAGGGGTGGATCCATGATATCTATGTTGAAAAAGGAGACAAACTGCAACATCGCTGTGGGCCAGAACGGAGTCATCTGGATAACGGGCAAGGACCGTGATATGGATAAGGCTGTAGAAGCGATACAGATTATTGAAAATGAAGCTCATATTAATGGACTCACTGATCGGATAAGTGGTTTTTTAAAAGGAGATGTGGAAAAAGAACCCGAAACAGCGAAACCGGCAGGTTCGGAGATTTTGGATGAACTACTGGACTGATCGATTGAGTTGAGAGAGGAAAGAGAGGAATTGTAAATGGCAGACAAACCAGAAAAGTTCATAGATGAAAATGGCATTCGTTCTGACGGAAGGCGGGCCAACGAGATAAGGGATGTTAAAATCGAGGTCGGTGTATTGAGCCGGGCCGATGGTTCGTGTTATCTTGAATTCGGTAAAAATAAGGTAATGGCAGCAGTTTACGGTCCGAGGGAAGTACACCCCAGGCACCAGCAAAAATCCAACAGGGCTATTGTAAGGTACAAGTACAATATGGCTTCTTTTTCAGTAGAGGACCGCAAGCGTCCCGGGCCTGACCGTCGCAGTATTGAAGTTTCGAAGGTGAGCCGTGAAGCTCTTGAGGACCAGATATTCACTGAATATTTCCCTAAATCTGCAATAGATGTTTTTGTGGAGGTCTTGCAGGCAGATGCAGGTACAAGGACGGCGGCCCTTAATGCGGCATCCGTTGCCCTGGCAGATGCAGGAATCCCAATGAGGTCACTGGTCTCGGCGTGTGCTGTCGGGAAGGTCGATGATACTCTTGTCCTGGACCTGAACAAGGATGAGGATAATTACGGCCAGGCAGATATGCCTATAGCAATGACACCTGATGGTAAGATCACACTGCTCCAGATGGACGGCCACCTTACTCAAGAGGAGTTCAAGCAGGGCCTGGAAATGGCACAGGAAGGGTGCAGGCAGGTATATGAAATGCAAAGGAAGGCACTGATGGATCATTATTCTAAGAAAACAGAGGTGTTGAGCACTGAGGTCACTGCTGCAGAGGATGTCAAGGGAGATGCACCGGAGGAACCCGAAGATGTCACTCAGGTCGAGGTATTAGAAGATACTGAAGATACCAAAAAAATTGACGATACCAACGAAACCGGAGATACCAAGGAAACTGAAGGTACAAAAGAAACCGGAGATACTGAAGAAACTGAAGATACCGTCAAGGCAGGCGATGTGGAGGAGTTGGAGGATTCCGGCGAAGAGGTTCCTGACACTGGGGAAAACGCTGATGAGACCGACGGTCAAATGGATGAAAGTGAGGAGGAGATTTCAAATGAATAAGGAAATTGTTTCAATTATCCAGAAGGACCAACTGTACAATCTGATGCTAAAAGGGGAGCGTGCAGACGGCCGTGCGTTTGACGAGACCAGGGAAATTAAGATTGAAACCGGTGTAATAGAAAAAGCAGAAGGTTCGGCCAGTGTGGAAATTGGCGATACTAAAATAATTGCCGGTGTGAAGATCAGCCCGGGAACGCCTTTTCCTGATACACCTGATGTAGGCGTGATAATTACCAGCCTGGAACTTATACCTCTTGCATCCCCTGAATTCGAATCAGGTCCTCCCCGGGAGAAAGCCGTAGAACTCGCAAGGGTGACTGATCGAGGCATCAGGGAATCCGGCGCAATAGATTTAAAGAAGTTGTGCATTATTGAGGGCGAAAAGGTCTGGATGATTTTCATCGACATACATGTGCTGGATGATGGCGGTAATATAATGGATGCTGCTGCACTTGGTTCGATAGCTGCATTGCTTACAGCCACAATCCCGGCAGAGCGTTATGGACTGGGTGAAGATGCACCGTTGCCAATGAGAGATATACCGGTATCTGTAACTGCCGTGGATATAGGCGGCGGAATTCTATTTGATCCATCTCTTCAGGAGGAAAGGGTCGCAAACACAAAATTAACTGTGATCCCAAATCAGGAAGGCGCAATTGTCGGCATGCAGAAGAGCGGCAATGGATCATTATCACCGGATCAGATCAACCACATAGTAGAAGTGGCCTGTAAGAAGGCACAGGATATAAGAGAAAAATTCCTGGAGATTTAGGATTATGGCGAAAAAATATACCCGTAAAGGTCACAAGACCCGGTCAGCAGGCAGGTTCGGAGTCCGTTACGGTAGGAAGAACCGGAAACTGGTTGCCGATATCGAAGAACGTATGAGACAGGGATATAAATGCCCCAGGTGCGGTATTATTGCAATCCGCCGTACCGATACTGGTATCTGGAACTGCAAGAAATGTGATTATACCTTTGCAGGCGGTACATATGTACCAAAGACATCTGTTGGGCTTGTTGCAGCAAGGTCTGTCAAGAAGGCAACAGAACCTGATATGGTCTTTGAGGAACTGAAAGATATCATACCCGGGACCATTGAAGCTGAAGAGACCGGTGAGGAAGTGGAAACTGAAGTAGATGCTGTATCAGAAGTTGCAACTGATGTTCAAGCTGAAGTTGAAATGGATGAATAAGTAGATACATTAGTGGAAACAAAAATAGATACTACAGATACGTATATTGCAGACGATACATTGTAAAATATTAACAGGTGAACTGATAAATGGTATATTTCTGCACTCGTTGTAAGCGTCTGGTCGAGATCGACTATGAGGCTATGGGTATCCGATGTCCTTATTGCGGACACCGCATACTGATAAAACAAAGACCCACCCTGGTGAAAAGGGTGGAAGCAGTCTAACGTAAGGTTATTTGGCGGAGGGTACTTAGATACTCTCCATTTTTTTATTTTTACCTTCGTAGGACTATTAAGGGGAGTTTGGTCTGGAAATTAAATCTGAGTTTCTTTTTGAAATGGATGGAGACGTTCAGGTAGTGTACCGGTCCCTCAAGCCTGAGCTGGAAGCTACACATCAACGCAGTGCCACAGAACTGGGGGTACAGGGTAACTCCCTGGTCCTAAGAATATGTTCTGAGGATATGGTATCCATGAGGGCTGCCTTGAACGGATGGCTGCGACTTATAAGGATAGCGGTTGAGATGAATGCGACAATAGAAAGTTAGAAGTACTATTGTGCCATGAATGAAATCAAATTGATATATGAATAGGTGAATTTTAATGAGCGGAGAATTACCACCACAGGTCCAGAACCAGATTGCCCAATTGCAGCAGGTACAGCAACAGGCACAGGCTTTGGCGCAGCAAAAGAACCAGTTAGAGATCATGGTAAAAGAGTCTGACATGGCTCTCGGGGAACTGGAAAAGATAGATGAGGATGTAACTGTTTTTAAAAATATTGGCAACTTGATGATAAAAGCCGAAAAAGGCACTGTTGTTGAGGATCTAAAGGAAAAGAAAGAAACCCTTGATCTTAGACTTCAGACAATTGTCAGGCAGGAAGAACGGATCCATAAGAGATTTACACAATTACAGGAACAACTCAAGACGTCTGTGGGTTCACCAGGAATGCATGCTGAATAAATTTCAGCTTTTTTAGGTATCAGACCATGGAAGTCGATGAGTTCGGTTTTTACAACCGGCTCCTGGATTATTCAAATATCCTATTTCTCTGTCACCGGAATGCAGACCCGGATGCAGTAGGAAGTGCCTATACGTTAGCTGAGGCTATGGGGGGAGTCGTTGGTGTGGTGGATGGATGCAACCGTGTTGGCAAGATGTTGGTCAATGCACTTGAAATCAATGTGGTTGTAAATCCTGATCCTTCAAATTATGATTTTACTGTAGTTGTGGATACAAGTACACAGGCGCAGCTTAATGATACTAAGTTAACAAAATATGCTGTCGTGGACCATCATTCTACATGTTCAATAAAGGATGATGCTGAATTTTATATACACAGGTGTGCCAGTTCTACTGCAGAAATTGTGTTTGAAATAATCAAGAGTATGGATGCTCCTGTTATGAGGAAGTCTGCCATGTCCCTTGTTACCGGTATTATCACTGATACAGGTAATTTTAAATATGCTTCACCCCAGTCATTCAGGACACTGGCAGAGATCATAGAGACCAGCGGAGTGGAATATGGGGAAGTAGTGGATATATTGGCCTCCACGCCCCAGGATATCAGCATGAGGATAGCTATCCTGAAAGCGGCTATGAGGGCGCAGATCCAGCGGGTAGGTGAACATATCATTGCTATTAGTACTATAAGTTCTTTCGGCGGTACAGCGGCAGGTATATTGACCCATATCGGTGCAGATGTGTCTTTTGTCGGTGCAGAGAAAGATGGTGTTATCAGGATCAGCGGCCGGGCAAGACGCACTGCTATTGAGGATGGTGTGAACATGGGCCAGATCATGCATGATGTTAGTAAGGTGTATGGCGGTACGGGCGGGGGACATGATGGTGCCGCAGGGCTGGATGTGGATGGGGGAGATGTCCAGGAGATACTTACAAGCTGTCTGGATATGGCTGTGGGGATTCTGCAGCGGCATAAAACCTGACTTTCAGGCTTTTATACAGGCTGTCCCTCAATTCAATTCAGGTTCTCCTTGATATGTTCCAATCTCTCGATCATGCTATCGCAATTTACAGGAGGAAATCCTCCAATGACTATTCTGGTTGGCTCTCCTCAGGTATGCGTATCCACCACAAAGAGGACTCTCTCGGTTCTCATAACATCACCGTACTCCTCAGATATTCTATAACAAGTCGTATTGCCCTCTCCACAGCCACATCCATCTGCTCAACAACAATATCGCTACTGTCCAGCCGTTCACCAATGATGCCTGTCACACAGGCTGTGGGGATATCAAACAGTCTCCCCATTATAAAAAGCAACGAGCATTCCATCTCCATGTTCACCGCACCCAACCTGCTCCAATAATCCACAGCATCCCTGTATCTGATCTCACCGGGCTGGTATCCACGAAATCCATCCTTTCTGCCCTGACCTGTATAAAATGTTGCCGTAGAAACGGTAATCCCACTTACATAAGGAATCTCAAGTTTTTCCGCTGTTTGAATCAGTTCATAAGTCATCCTGATATCAGGGACGGCTGGATATTCCGGGTCAGGAATAATCTGAGGAGATGCCCCGTCCAGTCTCACCGCACCCTCTGAAATAGCGACTTTCCCTGCAGATGCTTCCTTGCTCAAACCGCCGCATGTGCCAACACGAATCACCCCTTTTAACACAGGCATACTCTTGAATGCCTCGTCCAGCATTATTGAAAGCCCTGGTCCACCTATTCCATGTGAGATTACTGCTACTTTCGTATTCGGAAACGTTCCTATCCAGGTTCTGTATTCGCGATTGTTACCGATCATCTCAGGACTATCCAGATGAGAGGCGATCTTATCAGTCCTTCTTGGGTCGCCACATGTGATCAGCCATTGGACATCGCTCACAAGATCTTGATTGATAGCCAGATGGTATGTATCTCGCATCTCACACCTCGGGTTCGTTTACAAAGGCACGCTTCCTCCCATGCGGGTATTCATGGGGATGCCAGAGAGGTGCCCCATCCCAATCCGGATAGGGATTGTGTGCCTCAATCTCATCAGCCACGTATCTCAATCCCAGGCGCTCAAGCCGCTTCCGAGTCGGGACTCCTGTCTCAGGGTCGTAGCCGTGAACTATATAATACTCCGTAAGCATCTCTGCATGCTTCTCCAGCTCCTCTTTCTCTTGCTGGGTTCCTTTCATCACCGGCTTCTGCGGCAGCCTGTCATGCTCCCTCGTTATCCCCTGCCTGATATTGAATGCCCTTTCCAGGATGTAGATCCTGTCTGCGGCTTCCTCCAGCCTGTAGGCGTCAAACTCAATGCCGGTTGCTGCTGTCAGCAGTTTTGCCAGCCCACCCCAGAGCGGGTGCTTCCACACGAGCGGCACGGCACAGACCCAGCTGTTGACGGCTCCTTTGCAGCGCCCTATCGAATCCGTAAGCGTCGTGGCTCTTTCAGAGATGGTGATACCCTCCACCGGATCTTGCGATATCTGGGGAAACATACCTGTATTTACGAGTATCTGGAAGAAATCAGGATCGTTCTCCCCGTATGCCCAGCTCCTCCCCCTGAGGTGATCGGCGCCCCTGGTCGAGGTCGCATGAGCAAGGGCAAAAAGTCCTGGAGGGTGGGTGCCACGGCTGAGCCCCTTGACATGATAGCAGTAATCCATCGCTCCTCTGCCGATGATCTTTGCAAAGCTATACATCCCCTCGGCTACCAGATTGCCGAACCCCTCTCTCAGCGCGATTCGATGGATCAGTTCGATCTGGGAATCTGCGTCTTCCCAGTCCAGCGACAGCCCACCTGTGTCCTCCTTGGTGATGATACCCCGGCTGTAGAGGTCCTTTGCGAAGGCGATCGCATTACCGAGTCCTATCACGTCCATTCCATAAGCATCGGCGAGGTTTCCCATCTCCATTATTGCAATGGGATTCAGGATGCCGCAGTTGGTGCCCAAGCTGGCAATGCACTCGAACTCAAGGGCAGAGCCCTCTTCTCCTGCACGCCCGCCGACCGGGATCCTGTAGACATCCTTGCACCTGACAGGGCAGTCATAGCAACCCGCCCGCCCTATCTCGTATTTCTTCCACGCCTCTGGCGCCAGATCCGCGGGGATTTCATCGACAGAGAGGTTCTTCTGGAAGTACCTGTAGCCCGGCAACCAGTACGTCATACCGATGTGTGTGCCGTACACGGCAATGACCTCATGTTGGAGGTGGTCTTTCAAAAAGAACTCTCTGTCATCCTGTGCCAGTTGCTTAAACTCTTCGGATCTGGCAAGCTCCACCCTGCCAGTGCCCCTGACTGCGATCGCCTTCAAATTCTTCGAGCCCCACACAGCTCCACTTCCGGTGGCAGCAGAAGCATATTTGTCAACAATGGTGGACGCGAATCGGACCAGGTTTTCTCCGGCAGGACCGATACATGCCACGCCGATTTGTTCCCCATGCCTTTTGTGAAGCACGTCTGCGATTTCCCAGGTCGTTTTGCCCCACATGTCCGAGGCATCCCTCAGTTCGACGTTTCCGTCGTCTATCCAGAGGTACTTCGGGCTGCTCGCCCTTCCGGTTATCACAATCTGGTCATAACCTGCCAGCTTCAAAAACGCAGCGAAGGAGCCCCCGGCGTTTCCATCACCCAGGATGCCGCTGCAGGGTGAAAGGGTGCTGACCTCGATCCTGCTTGTCATGCACAGAGGTGTGCCTGTGAGAGGACCAGGAGCAAGACACAGGACGTTTTCCGGACTTAAGGGGTCGATTCCAGGCTTCACCTCTTTAAACAGGGTAAGCGAGTT
>PYCK01000117.1 GCA_009649835.1 Candidatus Methanocomedens sp.
AAAGGACGCAAAGAGCGCAAAGTGTACATGTATATGTTAAAAATATTATGTTCTTGACTACAAAGGCTGTCCATTAATTCAAAATCCCAAAAAAAATGATAGCCACAGAGAGCACCGAGGACACAGAGAGGATAAACTCTGTGCTCTCTGTGTGCTCTGTGGCAAAAAAAGGCGGAAATCAATGTAGTCTGGTGGTTATTTGTACTGCAACGTTTGATGTGACCGTAATTGTTGGACAGCCTCTTTAATGTCGAATGGGCAGATTATGCCTGTTATGCGAGATTGTTATTCGATTTTTGCCACATCACCCGACAATACATTTGAATAATTTTCCTGCCTGTTCTGCCACTTCAAGCTTCCCCTGGCCTTTTGCAAGCTTCTGGATAGCTTCAAGGTGCCGGGCAGATGTTTCAAGATATTCAATCACATCTGCAGGATAGGCAAATATTCCATAATGCTGCGTCAAGGCATCGATCATATCAACCGGCTTCATCCCTTCACACCGCATATCCAGTAATTTGCTTGAGAACTTACGCTCAGGGCATCCGCAATAAGGTGAACCTTTACAGGTACAGGTTAAAAAATCAGCAGCAAAGTTCATCAATTTGCGGCCAGTCGTACTGTCAAGTTTTGCCAGGCTGTCACCTGATAATGCCATTTCCATTGCACCGCCCTGGAATACCCTTGAGGGCAGGCGGACATTCAAGCTGGCTGATATCCGGTCGGCTCCTGTAAAAAATGCCTGGTCGAACACATTCAGTCCTGCCAGGATATTTACGCTTTCCAGTCCCGAGTTTATTCCATCCTTAATAATGGATACCTGGTCAGGGTTCAGGAAATATGTACTCATTATACGTCCCACCAGGGTCGGACTGACACGTTGTCCAGAGACCTTCAAGTACCCCCTATCCAGCAATTCACCTATAAGTTGGTCAGTGTCAGTGCCGCCCAGTCTCATGGAATCCACTGTCCTGATGATGTGCCGCTCACCCCAGATAATTGCAGATGCCAGCACCTGTTCAAGCCCTGCATCTTCATCCACCCCTACCGTTAGCGGAGGTACCTCACCCCTGAGCAATCGAAACGCCACATGGTCCTCACTCTCACCATGCCCTAAGCGTTTACCAGGTTCGGCCATGACCACAACTATGCCCCGGTCATGGTAATCCGGCCTGCCGGCTCGCCCCTGCATTTGCAAAAACTCGCCCTGTTTCAGCCACTCGATACCCATTGTAAGCCCTTCGAATATCACCTGGGATGCAGGAAAATCCACACCTGCCGCCAGTGCGGCAGTGGTAACAACCACAGGTATCCTGCCGTTGGCAAATCCTTCTTCTATCCTGCGCCGTTCACTGTACGGCAGTCCCCCGTGGTACGCTGCCGCACGTATTTGCAGGGCATCCGATAACTTGTGGCAGTTTCGTCTTGAATTTGTAAATACGATGGTCTGTCCCCTGAAGCCTTTGGAGGACTTCCTGTTGTATTCCTCCTTTGCCAGCTGGTTGATAAGCCGCAGTTTCTCTGACGGCCCGCCAAAGAGCAGGTGACGCTCAAGTGGCACAGGTCTTTCCTCATACTCGACAAGCTTGCTCCCCAGTCCATCTGCAAGCCATCCGGGATTGCCGACTGTGGCCGAGAGGTAGATGAACTGGCACTGCGGATACAGGTGCCTGAGCCTTGCTATCAGGCCGTCCAGCCGGGGTCCCCTCTCAGGGTCCTCTATCATATGCACTTCGTCCATAACCACAGTACCCACATCACCAAGCCTTTTTGCACCGCCTGACCTCAGCAGGTGGTCGATCCCCTCATACGTGCCCACAATGATATCAGAATCAATGGAAGTGCGCATTTTCCCCAGTTTACCCTTACCCTTGCCCTTACCCTTACCAATGCGGCTTTGCCCGACCTTCAGGGCTGTTGTCAGGCCGAGTGGTGAGTATTTTTTTGTGAACTGGTCATATTTCTGGTTGGCCAGTGCCACTAACGGGACCAAAAAGAGCATCTTTCCCCTGCCTGATAGAATGTTGCTGACCCCCCCTATCTCGCCGATTAGTGTCTTGCCAGTGGCAGTGGCTGATACTACAAGCTGGTTCTTCCTGTCAAGCAGTCCGGACCCGATCGAAATCGACTGGACCGGCAGCAGTGTTTCAGGCAGGGTACTTTTCAGCCGTTTGTCCAGTTCCAGGTCATGTACCTTGACCAGGGTAACACTGCCGCTGGCACGGACACGATCAAATAATGTCAGTTCACGGTCCATTTTTTTAGGGTCAAGCAAGACCAGCATACGATCCAGGTCGCGGGTCCTGAGCAGTTGTGCAAATAACCTTTCGATACCTTCCTCAGTCATTCTTTTACTGCATGACTGTATTTCCCTGTGAAGTTCAGATAAAGCGCAGTTCTCACATATCAACTCGCCCCTGAACCGCACTGACCCCGAATCCACAGGTGTGTATCTTCCATGTGAAATGCACAGGCGGCAAACCTGCGCTTGTTCATACCCAAGCTGGTAGCCATCCAGCATTTCAATAATTTCCTTCTTTGTGCCAGCATCTCCGTGCCCGGCCACCAGTATAAGGTCAGCCATCCTGAGCAGTTCCACAGCTTGTGTGGGAGGTCTTCGGTCTTCGGTCTTACCGTCTATAACCCTGAACTTGAATGGCCTTGGACCTTTTGGTGTTTGCCTTAATACCAGATTGCCTGTAAATGAGGCCGTATTGCTGCCGTTTTTCAGGGGCAGCAGTTCAATGGCTGACCTTATGGGCCTGATAAGTATGACAAGCGACATTGTATCAAAAACAGCTATTTTCTTAAGTCATACAATTCATATGCCAAACCTTCGGATTCGAGCCGGTTTAACAGTGGGGGGACCTCTTCATCCACAGACACTACAACCGAGGATACTCCGTGGAATGCAGCTTCTACTACCGATTCCTTTGCCCCGAACATAACATTAGGCTCCCTTGCCACCTTACGTAATGCGATAAGGGATTCCACTCCAAGGGCACATATGTAATTGTTATCCTTTACCAGTTCCTCCAGCAGGTCCATGTCCACCTGCCTTGAACCGCCGCGCTCAACTCTGGGGACCTTGCATACCTTGATATTCACATCTTCAAGTTCGATCAACCCGTGCAGGTCAGTAACACCTACATCCTCACTGGCAGTGGCATCTGAAATAAGTATTCCGGTGGCTCTATGCTGCTCTTTTGTATTGGCATATAAAAGACCGTTACGCATCATCAGAAATACTTTCTGGCCGGCCTTGTAATCCTCATCTGCAATGGCAGTCCACACCGAAACATGACTGATGACATCTTCCATCACGTAGTTGGCATACCGCCTCAGTTCAGCCGTGCGCTCAATTACCCATTCTATTCCTTTTTTTGTGACCTTATATCGTACCCGGCCGTCTGAAAAAATCAGCCCGTCATCTGTCAGTTCTTTAATATATTCAGAAACCGCCTGGGGAGTTATACCGACCTTTTCGGCAATCTCCCTCTGGCGTACATTTGGCTGGTGGGCTGTTATTTCAACAAGTATCTGGAATTTAGTACTCTCTTTCTTACTGTGAAGCAGGTCTATCATTCGGGAGCACCGACAAATTCAATCCTCTGGCCTTTAACGATAAGTTTGTCTGAACGCCGTGCCACACCTCTCAGATACAACGGGCTTGCACCTATGGCCCTTGATAGCCCGGCCATGGACTGGTTGCCGTTCATCACCTCAGTTTCAATATGCTCCATCATATTCCTGAGTTCGTCATCACGACTGAAAGTGATCATGAGCAGGTCAGACAAATCTTCAATGGAACACTGGAAATTTACCTGTATCTTTGAATAGGATGTGTGGAATTCCTTTTCAGGTTTTTTCCCTGGTTCAGGCATACGCCACTTACTCTCTACCAATCCACATTTTTTCAAAATACTTAGACTTTCATCTACTTCAATTGAAAGCTGTTCTTCAAGTTCTTTCGTTGTATACCAATCTGCAAGGAGTATGTCAAAAACTTTCTTATGGGCATCCGACCCGAAAGTTCGTAAGAGTGGGACAAGATCCGAGGGATCATTGATAATACGAGTTCGTTTACCCATTTATTATAACCTCTTATTCTATTATATGGTCTTCTAATTTGATAAATGTTTTCAAGTAAATCTCTACTCCGGTCGGAGCAACTTGAAAAAATATTATCATACGATTTTACAACAGAGTGGAATAAATAAAGGCAGTATACGAAAATGCCCACTCTGTTCGTAGTTACTTGAGTATATAATCTTATAGATCATATACAATAGAAACAGGTCCACAAAAACGCATTAATTATTTTATCCATTCGATAAATAATTTTTAATATACCGGTTCCAATCCATCGATCTTAGAGAAGGTCGCATCAGAGTCCTTCCTGATGGCCATTCGACTCCGTTTTTCCTTTTCCATGTGAATAGCTTCCACAGCAAGAGTATACAGATTTTCAAGTTCTGAAGTGGTTTCCAATGTCAGCACAGAAAGCACTTTTGGAGTCTCTCCATTGCGGATGATCACACCCTTGAAAACATGACCAATATGCGATGAGAGCTTGTCGAGCTCACTTGAGATGTCATCAATGTTAAGGTACTTCCGGTCCCCACGAAGAATAATCATCGCCCTGCTTCCTTCTTCATAAACATTAGATGAGAACAACAAACCACCAGGGGATAGACTATCGTGGATCACGGTCTTTATGGGTGTAGTGTTGTCACCTTTTGCAAATCCGATAGTGGCAAAACCTGCTCCTCCAGCCATGACTGTCTTGAAATCACCCAGGTCTGTAACCATCATCATCTCACTGTCAAGGGCTTCAAGCAAAAACAGCACTCTTTCGGCTACCATTTTGTTAATACCGTCATAGGCGGTCTGTATATCGCCTCCGACATTCTTCAGGAACTGGTTATCTGCCAGTATAATGCCGTCAGTTTCGCTTTCACCCATTTCCTTGAGACAAAAAGCAGAGTTCTGGAGGTAAATAGTCCCCTCTTCCCTAAACGGCAGGACCACAATGGAATAAATTGGAAAATCATACCTGTTCTTCAATTCTTTTACCAGCGGAGGGCTGAACGAAGACCCGGTACCGCCCGAGGATGAACAAATAATAAAAGCAACATCGAAATCTCCTCTTTCAGAGATATTTCTCATGATCATATCTTTATTTTCATTAAAGCATTGTTTACCTACAATGCGGTTGGCACCTAAACCGTGCAAGTTTGGGATATGCATCCTATCCTTGGCCTTTGTATAGCGCATCTCTTTCAAATCGTTAATTGCGGTGTTGACAGCAATTGTCTCGACCCGGGATGGGAATTTCTGGCGTGAATAATATTTCGAGAATTTTCCGCCACCAAAAGCTTCCTTATTGATGGCGTCCAGTATCCGGTTGCCGCATTGTCCAACCCCGATAATTAGAACATTTAACATTTTTAACACTCCTTTATGCCTTATTCCCGATTTATTACATCCTGAACTGACCTCTTCTCCAGAATAACCACCCTGCAATGGCAACTATGATAAGGACCGGCGTAACATATATGTAAAGTGGGTACTCTGCAAGGTAATCAAATTCACCTTCCTCTACATAGAACGTGCCTGAGGTTGCATCTTTATTTATTATACCTGCGCCGTTATTGTATGTTAATTTTACTATCAGTTCGTTCGATCCGATCTCATCAGCCTTTAATGTGATCGCGTAGTCTTTTTCATATCTGGCCCCATAGACACTTTCCTGGATGACAGGCTTTTCACTGATAATATTGATATCCTCGGAACCTGAAATATATGTCATGTTCCCTGGAATGATAGGGTCTATACGGATGGTGGATGCGGCAACGTCTTTTTGGTTTTGTACATGAATTGTGAAAGTGATCTCTTCCCCGCGTTTTATTTTTGTCTTGTCTGCTGTCACTTTGAGGTCAATTTCAGAGGTTTCCACAGCTTCTTCTGCTACGGTGACCGATGGACGGTTAGAGGTTGACGAATAGTCATCATCGAACACAGATGAAGAATATGTGGCAGTGGCCGGATTAAGTGAAAATGTGCCGCTGTTGGCGGCCTGTATCTCATAAATGAACATCTGGGTAAACGAACCACCGATACCAAGTTCTGTCGGGTGAGTGGTAAAAATGTTGGATCTGAATGTAAATCCAGGGGTGATTCCCGGGTCAATGGAAATACGTTTTGCTATACCATTTCCATTATTCTTTGCTTTTATCGTTACCCTGATAATATCCCCTATCTCCACATTGGTTTTATCCACTTCTTTAGTAAGTGTTAAAGAGGGTTTACCGATGTAATTGGCATTTGAGACGCCCCCGTCAACGACTGTTTCGTATTCTATCACTATGCCTGCAGTAGTAATGTCTACAATGGTATATTGAGATGTCAGGTTCTTTTCTTTTACCGTGATTTCAACAGAACCACTCTTGTATTTGAATCTACGTTTGTCCTCACTTACTGTTGTTGAAGTAGTTAATTCCGCATAAGACCCATCAGGTTTTAATTGGTAAATTGTTACTTCCAGCATTAAATCTCCGGAAAATAAGGTGATATCTGATACTTCAATAAAATAATTGTTGATCTGGTAGCCATCTCCTTCATAAATCTTTTCATCATAGATATTATCAGCACTTGTGACACCCACAGATAATATCATGAAAAATGAGAATAACAGACTATGAATAATTA
>PYCK01000012.1:0-12430 GCA_009649835.1 Candidatus Methanocomedens sp.
TCAAATGCAAAATTAATGTAGACACAGATTTCACAGATCACACTGATTTTCACAACCACTATCAATCTGTGTAATCAGTGAAATCTGTGTCTCAAAGTTCAGAGCACTATGATCAATTACCATTTAATTTGAAGGGGATACGACAATCCATACTCACACCTCTTTTTTTGGTTAAAAAATATGTCAAAGTTTAAATAACTTGTCATATATTCTCATATTACTAGGTACGTAAGAGGTTATACATGACGACTGACGTAGCTGTGTTACTTGGAAGCAAATCAGATCGGGATATTTCAGAAAAAGCCATCCGGATATTTGATAGATCCGGTATCGAATATACCATTGCAGTGGCATCGGCGCACAGGACACCTGCAAGGGTCATTGAAATAATCAACACATCCCATGAATCCGGTGTAAAGGTCTTTATCGCCATTGCAGGACTGGCTGCCCGGATAATTGCTACCATGATAAGGAACCGGGAGATAAGCTGGCAGCCCATAGAATGGAACTGGCAGAGCAGTCATTGCAGGATTCACAAACCTTATTTTAGAAGGCAGGCATTAACTAATACCTGATTTATTTGGAGCAGTTTCAATGCTGAAAGATTACATCGACCTGGGATACAAACCTACGAAACAGGATTTTGTCTGCGAATACCACATCGAACCGGCACAGGGCGTGGGCTTTGAAAATGCCTGCACCCACATGGCAGGTGAGAGTTCCATTGATACGTGGAGCGACATTTCCACACTAAGTCCGCAGTTGGCCGAAGAACTCAAACCCCATGTTATATTTACTGATGAAAAACAGCAGACAGTGAGGGTTGCATACACGCAGGACCTGTTTGAAATAAATTCGGTTCCGCAGATCCTGAGCGCCATAGCAGGGAACATATTCAGTATGAAACTACTGGATAATCTCCGCCTCATGGATATTACTTTTCCGGATGATTCCATCCAGGCTTTCCAGGGGCCAAAATACGGGATGCATGGAGTAAAGGACCTGCTGGGAGTGACGGATAGGCCACTGGTAGGGACCATTGTCAAGCCAAAGGTAGGACTGACATCAGAGAAACATGCAGAAGTGGCATATAATGCCTTTGCAGGTGGCTGCGATATTGTGAAGGATGATGAGAACCTGACTGACCAGAAGTTCAACAGGTTCGCTAAGAGGGCTGAACTCACATTGAAGGTACGAGACCGGGCAGAGGCAAAAACCGGTGAGCGTAAAATGTATATGTGTAACATCACCGCACCAACATGTGAAGAGATGTTAAAACGGGCTGGGATTCTCAAAGACCTGGGCGGCGAATATGCCATGGTCGATATTATTACTGTGGGATGGAGTGCACTCCAGTCCTTAAGAGAGAACAATGAAGACCTTAACCTGGTACTCCATGCGCACCGGTGCATGCATTCGGCACTCACCCGCAATCCCAGGCACGGAGTCAGTATGCTGGTGATAGCAAAACTGATACGCCTTATCGGACTTGACCAGCTGCACATAGGCACAGTGGTAGGAAAGATGCACGGGGAAAGGGACGAAGTACTGGCCTTAAGGGATGAATGCGTACTGGAACAGGTCCCTGAAAACCACGATTTACACATGCTGGAGCAGGACTGGGGCAGGATTGCGCCTGTGTTCCCTGTTGCCTCGGGCGGGCTGGAACCTACTATGGTGCCAGAGCTGACAGAGATCTTCGGTAAAGATGTTATCATGCAGTTCGGCGGCGGGATACATGCCCATCCAATGGGGACAGTATCGGGCGCAATGGCATGCAGGCAGGCTGTTGATGCATCACTTGATGGTATATCACTTGAGGAATATGCAAAAACCCATACTGAATTGAAAGCAGCACTGGATAAATGGGGGTAACAGAGTAATTGAATTTACTTCTTACAAGATAATGAAAAGCAGCACACAGGTCTTTAAGATAGGCACCGGCAACCTGGAAGAGGTTATCAAAACAGCCGCCCAATTCATTAAAAAGGGCGGTACAGTTGCGTTTCCCACTGAGACCGTATACGGCCTGGGTGCAGATGCATTGAACCCGGATGCGGTCAGGAAGGTATTCAAGGCAAAGGGACGGCCCCTGGATAATCCCCTTATCGTACACATTGCGGACCAAGAGCAGCTTGGTATGGTTGCCATGGAAGTACCAGATAGCGCCCACGTCTTGATGGATGCATTCTGGCCCGGCCCCCTTACCCTGATATTCAAACGTAAGGATATTGTGCCTGATGTCATCACTTGCGGACTGGATACAGTGGCGGTCAGGATGCCTGATAATCCCATAGCCCTGGGATTGATAAAAGAGGCTGGTACGCCCATTGCCGCACCCAGTGCCAACATCTCAGGCAGGCCCAGCCCAACCACGGCAGAGCATGTTATTGCTGACCTTTCGGGCAGGATTGATGTGGTGATCGATGGCGGGGCCGTGCGTGTGGGTGTGGAATCTACGGTGGTGGACATGACCCCGGAAATTCCTGTGCTGTTAAGACCGGGCAGGGTTAGTATTGACGAGATTAGGGAATACGTGGGTAAGGTGCTTGTTGGTTATACTGACAGGCAAGCAGGTGCAGGTGAGGCTGTCAGGTCGCCCGGCCTGAAATATACCCATTATTCGCCAGAGACCAGATTGGTGCTGGTAAGTGGTAACAGCAGTGCTGTTGTGGATAAGATAAGTGAACTGGCCAGGGAGTACCGGGACCGGAATATCCGGGTGGGGCTGCTGGTGACCGATGAGACTGCCGGGACTGAAGAGATGGCTGAATATCTGTTGGCAGATGGTGTGTTCTTGCTTGGAAGCAGGTATGATGCCTATGAAATTGCCAGCAATCTTTTTGCTGGTCTGAGATATCTGGATCTGGAAGATGTTGATGTGATCATAGCAGACGGTTCGATTGGGATTGACGGGATTGGAGCTGCGGTCATGAACAGATTGAAAAAAGCAGCTGATGAATTAATTGAAGTAAATTAACAGGATGTGACCTTTATGAAGGCTGATAAAAAGGAAAATATGATTGAGAGACAGAAATATATTGCCATACTTGTTCGAAACAGGAAGTTGACCAAAATAAATCTCATAATTCTTGGCAGTGGGTTGCTGCTCACGCTGGCGCGTTTTGAGGAAGTTGGAAGTATAATCGTGTGGGTGGGTATTGTAATATTCGTATTTACACTGTTTTCTAATCTTGCGGCAAAACGGATGTTACGAAATTTGGGTAAATGATACGACAAACGCCGTAAATGAAATTGTGAAATGGTTGGCATGGGGCGGGGGACACGACCCAATAATGACGGTGTTTAACTTGGAGGATGGTGTGGAGTATGACTGGATTAGTGTGCAAGGGCTACCAGCATTAAAGGAACGAAAATAATTCCATGTTTTACAAGCTCTCTGATAAATAAACATTTTACAGGATTCAAAGCAACAAACCGTTTTATCTGATTCGTTATACCCCGCAGCTCTGCTGCGGTTGGGTGTGCCGTCGCAACGTTTGACTACCGGATAAAACCCGCCACATCACAACCAATGCCGCGAACACACCACCAACCCCTATCGCTCCCGCCTCCCGATCAAACACTTCCCCGCATTCCCGACCAACTCCCTCTGCAAGAAATAATATATATGTTGAGCCATCCATATACAAATCAAGGTTTAGTTCGAAAAATCAGAAGGTGTATTAAGCATGACCGTAACACTTGAAACAATTCATGAAGATATATTATCGCTCAAAAGAGAGTTTGGCGGGGTAGTATCATATTTTGAAGAAGACAAAATGGAACTCTCAGAGAAAATAAAAAAACAGATAGATGACTCCCGCAAAACACCAATTTTTGAGATGCTGACCCAGGAAGAAGTTGAAAAGGAATTCTTGTGACCTTTGAGATTCTGTGGGACCCAAAAGCAATTTCGCAATTACGGAAGTTGCCATCAGATGTATCCTCTCGTATTGTGAAAAAAGTAAGGTTGGTAGGGGAGACAGGTTTCGAGCTCGAAGTGCTAAAGGATCATCAATATGGATTTAGAATTCGAGTTGGTGACTATCGTGTTTTATGTGATGTTGATTACAACCCACACAGGATTCTTATAAGGGTTGTAGGTCACAGGCGGAAAATATACAAAAGATAGTAAGCAAACTTAAGCAGTGTTTAGTGGATGATTATCACCACGTCAAACTCACCTACCGCCCCCGCCTCCCGATCAAACACTTCCCCACCTCCCTGACCAGATCCATCCGGCCAGCGCGCCAGAGCGCATCGTACACAAAGGTGTGGTTCTGCGCGCCATATTCCTGATCAGTGTCTTTCCTGACCCAGCAGCCACTTCCACAGCGGTACAAACTCGATCTTCTTACCTTTAAGATCTTCCTCGCCTTCGTGATCCCATGTGATCACAAGCAGGTTGTCGCATTCAAGTTCCTTTGATGCTTTCAGAATCGCTTTTAATTCCCGTTCTTTTGTGTTAAAATTGTCAATGTCGTAGCATACCTGGATCAACTGCCTGACACCCAATCCTTCCTTCACAACGAAATCAACTTCCCAATGCTGGTAGTCTTTCCAGTAATAAACATCAATGAAAGGATTATCCGATCTTTTGCGCAGCAACTGTGCAGCCACTGTATTTTCAATGAACTTCCCGTAGTTCGCCTGGAACCTGAACCCTACCGAATTTGCAAGGCCTGTGTCAATTGAATATACTTTTCTCGGGGAGTTCTCCTGTTCCTTAAGGGAAAACGAGAACCGTTTTATGAAAAATACCAGGTTTGAAGCTTCAAGGTATTTGGAATAAGTCTCAACGGTCTTAACTGGCATCTTTATGAATTTTGAGATCCTATTGAATGTGATAGGTGACGAGATGTTGGTCAGGTAATATGTACCAAGGAATTCCAATTTATCGATGCTCCTGACCGACCATCTCTTTACTATATCCTTGTATAATATGTCCTCGTATATCTTCCTGAGAATTAAAAATTTCAGTTCACTGCTTGTCTCTATCACAACCTCAGGAAAACCGCCGGACTCCTCGTATACTTTCAGGCTTCTTATGATCTCATCCTTTTGGAGAATTATATCAGAAGGTGTTCCCAGTTCCATGCCTGAGAAGTCCAGGAACTCCCTGAAAGATAAGGGGTACATGTTTATCTCAAGTGTTCTGCCAGTAAGTACCGTTGAAAATTCACCACTCATTAGGGCAGATGAGGAACCTGTGACTATGATGCGGGCTTCGTTCCTTTCCTGCAAGCTCCGGACGAACTTTTCCCATTTTGGGATCTCCTGTATCTCATCCAGTATCACCACAGGCTGCATCGACGGCTGCATGATCTCAAGGTATGCTTCGTAGGTACTCTGAAGATGTTTCAGATCGAACTCTTCTGAAAATGAGGGGTCCTCAAAGTTTATGATGAGTGTACTTTTTTCATCGTGTCCTTCTTCGATGAGCCTCTTTACGACCTGCCGTGTGAGAACTGTTTTTCCAGACCTCCTAACACCGGAGATCACAACGACCTTGTTTGCTTTTGATCCAAGGTATTTCAAAGCCTGCTGAAGCTGCGATCTCTCTTTGCCTGTTTCAGGGATATTGGTCCAGAAGTTCCATCTTGAAAGAACTGCTATGATGGCATCTTTTAGCATAGTTTGTATTATAACACATGAATATATAAGATTTTGTGTGTTACAATGCACAAAATCCTCATTTCGATTGGAGCATGAAGAATTATTTATAACCTGCCCGCATTGCGGAAACCGTGTTGCGCAGGTTCCTTTCAATTATGTCAGACCGTTTTTTCATGCAAACGTGATTTAACAGCCGCAACTATTTATTATATGTGCTAACTATGTATGGCACATAGGTTCTATATATTTATTTGGATAATCTATATATATTGTTCTGTTTATTCATAATCGGTGATAGTTGACATGAAAAAAATAATGTTAATTAAATCATTGAAAAGAACAAATATATTAATACTAATGCTTGCAGTGATCTCGATGTCACTGCTCATATCTGGTTGTACTGACAATACAGACAATACTGCCGGAACAGACGGCACACTCACACATGCAAAACTGCAAATTGCAGGCTCGACAACGGTTCTGCCGGTTGCGGAGGAATGTGCACGTGTCTTTATGGAAAAGCACCCTGGCAGCCGGATCTTTGTATCAGGTGGCGGCTCATCACACGGAGTACAAGCTGTAGCGGATGGAACCGTGGATATCGGCTGCGCATCCCGCGACCTGAAATCAAGTGAAACGGATGCACATCGTGATCTTGTGACACATGCCGTTGCAAAGGACGGCGTTGCAGTCATAGTGCACCAGTCAAATCCTGTCACTGATCTTACAATGGAACAGCTACAGGGCATCTACACAGGTACGATCACGAACTGGAAGGATGTTGGAGGCACAGATTCCGGGATCATGGTGGTCACACGTGAAGAGGGGTCAGGGACACGGGATTGCTTCGAGCAGGCAGTTATGAAACCTATTAAAGCTGAGATCACAGACCATGCGATCATCCAGGACTCGAATGGCAAGACGCGGACTACTGTTACCGGAAGCGCCCAGGCCATAGGATTCCTCTCGCTCGGATACGTCAACGATGAAGTCAAAGCAGTCAGGCTCGATGGAATCATGCCTTCTGAGGAAAGCGTTGTGGATGGCAGCTATGCGATCTCACGCGCACTCTGGATGATCACTAACGGCAACCCTGACAGCAGTGAGCAGGCATTTCTTGACTTTGTGCTCGGGTATGATGGACAGAAGATCGTAGAGGATGTGCACTTCATACCTGTGAACTGATCCATAGCTTACGACACCGCTGGAGTATAGAATGACACGGATCGTGCATCTTTCAGACCTTCATATAAGCAGTGCCCATTTTCTCAGTGATGTTGCAGAATCTGTGGTGCAGGGTGTCAATGAGATATCACCTGATATCCTGGTGATCACAGGGGACCTGACCCAGAACGGCTCTTTTCAGGAGTATATGGAGGCAAAAGAGTGGATAGACCGGTTCGAGTGCAAAAATAAGGTGGTGGTTCCGGGAAACCACGACTCCAGGAATGTCGGTTACCTGCTGTTCGAAGATCTCTTCAAAGCGCGGTTTTCATGCTGTTCTCTTGATGGGGTCACTGTTGTGGGAGTGGATTCATCCCAGCCAGACATCGATGACGGGCATATCGGCAGGGAGATGTACGGCTGGATCGCTGAGAACTTCAATGGATCTAATCTCAAGGTTTTCGCACTCCACCACCACCTGATCCCTGTGCCAATGACAGGGCGGGAAGAGGAGATACCTGTGGATTCGGGGGATGTGCTTGAACTGCTTAACAGGTGCGGTGTGGATGTTGTACTTTGCGGGCACAGGCACGTACCCTGGGTCTGGAAACTGAATGAGATGTTTGTTGTAAATGCAGGAACAGCATGCTCGAACAAGATCAAGGCACGAACGACCCAGTGCTACAACCTCATCGAGATTGAAAATGCAGGGAAAGGGGACACTGGTGATACAGGGAAGCATATTCGGATCTACCGGGTGCTCCCTGCAGGGGAACGGACGTTGATCATTGATTCAATTATGGAGAAAAATAAAACTGAAAATGAAATCTGAGGATGCAAGGTGTGAATATCGCAAGAGCACTGATTGCATCTGCGAACCTGCTGCTGCCGGACGAACCCACATCTGCGCTTAACCCGGAATCAACCGCGGTTGTGGTCAAGATGCTAAGGGAGGTAAAACGCAAGACCACGATGATTGGCATATTTCATGATCTTATCAGTGGTACGGCAGGTGGCTGACCGGGTTGTGGTGATGAATAACAACCGGATGGTTGGAACCAAAACACCAGAGGATATCCCTGGTAGTAGTACAGGTGATTGATATGAGGTTTGGGTGAGTGATATGAAACTTGGTATAATAAACGGACAGATAATAACACCGGATGGTGTTATCGAAAAAGGATGTGTGGGGATCGAAGACGGTAGGATCATAGATATCCGGGATACTTTACCAGATACATCCGGCAATGTGATCGATGCAAAAGGCGGGTATGTGATGCCCGGTATCATTGATATTCACGGTGATGAAATGGAAACTGCCATATCACCACGACCCTCATCACGATTTCCGGCAGACTTTGCGCTGCTGCAGCTTGACAGAAGCAACGCAGTATGCGGCATTACAACAAAATTACATGCGATCGCATACTTTGAGGATGAATTAAAGGGGCGTCACGTGGGTTTTTCAAAAGAGATCGCAAAAACGATAGCACACTGCAGGTACGGGCTCCAGACGCATCATTTTTTGCATGTCAGGTGCGAGATCAGCACTGATCTTGAAGATGTGCTTGAGGTGATGGAAAGTCCGCTCGTCAAACTTGTATCATTGATTGATCACACCCCCGGACAGGGACAGTTTTCAGATCCGGAACAATACAGGGAGTACTATAAGAGGGTATATGGATTAAGCGATGCCGAAATCGATGGAATAATCAGGAAAAAACCGGGTTATGCGAATACAAAGGTGCAAAACATGCGGGAGGTTGCCCGAAAAGCACTGGCAAAATGGATATCGATCGCATCGCATGATGACGATAGTTCGCAGAAGGTGGAACTGGTGCACAGCATCGGCGCGCGCATCTCTGAGTTCCCGGTAACACTTGACGCAGCAAACAGGAGCCGTGAACTCGGCATGACCATCTGTATGGGCGCCCCGAATGTTGTGCTCGGCAGGTCAACATCGGGCAATCTCAGTTCCCTTCAGGCGGTGACTGCCGGTCTGGTCGATGTCCTGTGCTCTGATTACAATCCGGCATCCATGCTCTACTCTCCCTTTATTCTGTGGAAGCATGGGATCCTGACCCTGCCTGATGCTGTGAAAATGGTCACGCTCAATCCTGCTAAAGCAGTGGGTATGGATTATGCGACCGGGTCGATCGAGATCGGAAAACGTGCAGACATACTGGTCGTGACCGAACAGATGGGCATTCCCGTGGTGGCACGTACGATCGTTAGCGGAGAGGTTGTCTATGCCGGAGGTGGTGCGGTATGACCAGAATAGGTGGGGCACTGGATCTTCGTTTCGGGAAAAATACCCTCCAGTTCCTGAATTTCCTGCATTCCAACGGATTTGATCATATCGAGATTAAAAAGGACAACGATCATGTCTATGGAGAAGTAAAACCTGCCGAACTGGAAAGAACCCTCTCCGAATACGATATTACGATCTCATACCACGCTCCACACCGTGAGTTTAACATTGCGAGTGTGAATGAAAAGGTCAGGATGTCATGTGTGTCCCAGATAATCGAGATGGGTGAATACCTCCAGGAGGCAGGTTCCGGGTGGGTGAATATACACACAGGACACGTTCCCGGGGTATACCATGAAACAGTCATCAGAAAGGCACAAGAGAACCGGACAAGATCGCTGGATGAGATCGCAGCGGCTTATGAGACGCTGGATACCGGACTGTATGTGGAGAACGACAGTTTAGAGAAGAATATTATTAAATTTGGTATGCAGCCTGAACAGGTCAGGGATATCCTGAACCGGTATCCTGGTTTTGGTGCGACCTTTGATATCGGTCATGCTCACCATTCGGATATACCGCCTGTACGTTTTACTGAACTTTTAGGGAACCGTATCAATGCTGTGCATCTGCATGATAATAACGGTGCATTTGATGAACATCTGGCGCTCGGCAAGGGTTCTCTTAATCTTAGCAGTGGATTTGTCAAAGAACTCGATCGCTGCCTGTCGAATTGCAATGGACGCTGCAGCACGTATGTGTTCGAGATGAAGACGTTACCCGATTTTGTTTCGAGCAAGGAATATTTTGCATCATTATGAGGTNGCATGACCAGACAAANCCGTGAACAGATGATCGAGGCGCTCNTATTCGCATCAGCNGNCACAGCGGTTATAATTGTACTGCTGATCATGGTGTTCCTGCTCAAGGAAGGTGCGCCGTTTATCCTGGAGTACGGGATACACACCTTCTGTCTCGGGATGGAATGGAATCCGATCGCAATTAACGGCGAACCCTCATACGGGATATTTCCGATGATCGTGGGATCTGTCTATATTGCAGCCGGCTCACTGGTCCTTGCTGTTCCGCTTGGGATTGGCTGTGCGGTCTATCTGGTCGAGATCGCACCCCTATGGGCGCAGATGGTGATCAGGCGCGGCATCGAACTGCTTGTCGGAATCCCTTCGGTTGTGCTCGGATTCTTCGGACTTGTCCTGCTGGTGCCGTTGATCAGGGACAGCGCCGGAGGATTCGGCTTCAGCATCCTTGCCGGCTCTATGATACTTGCGATCATGGCGCTTCCCCATATCATCAGCATATCAGCAGATGCCATCACTGCGGTACCGGAAACATACAAGCAGGCATCCCTGGCACTTGGCGCCACACGCTGGCACACGATCAGGAATGTGATCCTGCCGGCTGCAAGGTCCGGGATCGTAGCAGCAGTAATACTTGGCATGGGAAATTCCATCGGCGAGACCATGGCAGTATTGATGGTCGCAGGAAATTCCCCGATCCTGCCTGAACCGCTCTACAATGTGCTTGATCCTGTGCGTACCATGACCGCGAATATCGTGATCGAGATGAACTATGCAGCTCCTGGCGACCACAGGCAGGCGCTCTTTGCAACAGGTATCGTGCTCTTTGTGATGGTTGCCATCTTAAATGCGATCTCACACCGTGTACTGAAGTCAAAGATGGAGGCAGGACGATGAACGCAGTAGTACGCGGCAGGATATTTACACCGGATACTACTGACAGGGCAGCCGGTTTGCTATTATGGGCATCAGCTGCCGCAACAGTACTGATCCTGCTGTATATTATCGGCACGATTGCTTATCGCGGGATCGGAGTGATAGATATTTCGTTCATTTTAGATTCGCCGCGCATGAGCGGGGCAGAAGGGGGTATCTTTCCTGCTATTACCGGAACGCTCTGCCTTGTTGCGGTTGCGATACTGACTGCAGGCCCGGTTGGTGTCGGGGCTGCGATATACCTTACCGAGTATGCACCTGATAATGCTGTAACACACATCATCACGTTTGGTGTAGAATGTCTTGCAGGGATCCCGTCAATTGTTATAGGGCTTTTCGGATACGCATTCCTTGTGGTATATCTCGGGTTCGGTTTTTCGATCCTCTCAGGCGGGCTTGCGTTGATGTTCATGATACTGCCCTGGACGGTCAGGGCATCAGAAGAGGCGATAAAAACAGTACCAGGTGGTCTAAAGGAAGGCAGTCTTGCGCTCGGAGCTACGAAATGGCAGACCATCCGGCAGGTCGTAATTCCAAATGCCCTTCCCGGCATCACAACAGGGGTTATACTCGGGACCGGAAAAGCGATCGGCGAAACTGCTGTGATCATGTATACAGCCGGATCCTCGCTACTTTTGCCGGAATCGATATTCGAGCCTGTGCGTGCGCTGCCGTACCACCTGTATATCCTTGCATCTGAGGGTATATCAGATGAAATGGCGTACGGCAGTGCGGCGGTACTGCTCGGGATGGTGCTTACGATCAATTTGACTGCTGTTGCGATCCAGCGTTACTTCCAGGCCAGGTCTGGGTTACGGCATTGATACGAAATGTATAATTTTGGATGATAAATGGAGACAGGATAAGGAGATAAAATCAATGGTAGCAGAAGACATTGAGATCGAAAGCCGCAACCTGAACCTCTGGTACGGCAGTGCACAGGCTTTGAAAGATGTTTCGATTACGATAGAAAAGAACATGGTTACTGCCCTGATCGGTCCGTCCGGATGTGGTAAATCTACATTCCTCCGGTGCATCAACCGTATGAACGATCTCATAAAGGGATGCCGTATCACCGGTAAGGTGCTGTTTGAGGGCAGGAACATCAACGAAAAGGATGTGGATGTTGTTGTACTGAGGAAGAAAATAGGGATGGTCTTCCAGAAGCCAAACCCGTTCCCGATGTCCATCTATGACAACATCGCATACGGACCGCGCATTCACGGGACGCAGGCAAAACGCGAACTGGATAAGGTGGTCGAAGGCAGCCTTAAGGCTGCTGCACTCTGGGATGAGGTTGGCGGCATACTGGACAAACCCGCACTTGACCTGAGCGGGGGACAGCAGCAACGGCTCTGTATCGCACGAACACTTGCAGTGAAACCGGATGTGATACTGTTCGATGAGCCGTGCAGTGCACTTGACCCGATATCAACAGCCAGGATCGAGGACCTGATCAATGAGCTGAAACGCGATTATACGATCATCATCGTGACGCACAATATGCAGCAGGCTGCCAGGGTATCTGATCACACTGCGTTTTTCCTGCTCGGTGAGATGATCGAGTTCGGGGAGACAAAACAGATATTTGAACGTCCTGTCGAAAAGAGCACAGAGAATTACATTACAGGACGGTTCGGAT
>PYCK01000012.1:12526-26791 GCA_009649835.1 Candidatus Methanocomedens sp.
GAACAATACCATGAGGAACTTGCAAAAGTACAGCAGATGGTCCTAAGACTCGGTGAACTGGTAGGCACATCTATCAAAAATTCGGTTGAGGCACTGTGTGACCACAATGTCGAACAGGCAGAGGCTGTAATAAAAGGCGATGCTGAAATAGATGATCATTCTGCTAAGATCGAGATCAAGTGCATGAGGCTTCTTGCACTCCAGCAGCCAATGGCCAGGGATCTGCGGATGATAGGATCTGTAATCAAGATCAATCTTGACCTTGAGCGAATGAGCGACCTTGCAGTGGATATTGCAAAGATCGCAGTTGCGACAGGGAATGAGAATCATATCAAACCCCTGATCGATATTCCCAGGATGGCCCGCATAGCATGCGAAATGCTGGACAGTGTACTGCAGGCCTTTTGTGGGTCGAACCCTGATCTGGCATACGAGACTGCAAAATGTGATGATGAGATCGATGCACTGTTTGACCAGGTCAGGCGGGAGTTAATTACGTTGATGGTCGAGGATCCGAGAAGGATTGCCAATGCATCGCACCTGACGTTTGTGGCGCGCTACCTTGAGCGGATAGGGGATCATGCCACCAATATCTGCGAGAGTGTGGTGTATATGGTAACAGGTGACAGGGTGAAGCTGAATTGATCATCTCTTCTCCCCTCATTTTAGTTTGAATATATTCAAATGAAAAGTTAATTTATATAGGAATATAATCAAACATATTCCTGTGAAAAAATATGGACGAAATATTAGAAACACTGGTAAAATTAAACCCGTGGTAGGATCACAAAAAATTCGAAACAGGAATTCCCAGAAACATATATGTTTCGAAAATTAAACCATTCTGCTCTTATCCTGGTCATTGGTGTACGCACATTTCCAAGTGCGCGTACCAAAAATGTTTTAATACATACCTTTCATCCTTTTTAACATGGAACAAACACAAAAATTTTCTGCCATAGTGCACAAAGAAGATGACTGGTATGTATCGTGGTGTCCTGATATAGACATTGCAAGTCAGGGAAAAACAGTTGAAGAAGCCGTTGCAAACTTAAAAGAAGCCGTGGAACTATATTTGGAAGATGAGGATGTATCGGTGCCACAAACAACTTCTTTTTTAACTACTTTTGAGGTTTCCCGTGACAAAACTTCCCATCCTTATCAGCGCATGAGACAATAAAAGCCCTGAACAGTATTGGCTTTCAAGTTGTTTCTCAAAAGGGGAGCCATATAAAAATGAAAAGGAAGAATGACAACGAAACATTCACTGTCATAATTCCAAATTATAACGAAATACCAATCGGCACTCTAAAATCTATAATCAGGCAAGCCGGACTTTCTCCAGAGGATTTTATAAAATTGTTTTGAACTTGAAGGTTCACCTTAACATCGTGTGGAAACTTCATTATTTAGGAATCACATTATCTGATTCACATAATGATATGTCGATCTGCCGTCTGCCTGACGATCTATCAACAACCTTTTCCAACAAATTTATATATTTCATTACCACCTATATTGAATATCACTATTCTATATAGGTGGAATTGCTATCACACCAGAAAAAAGAAAGATACAGCTAACAGGCGGCTCTACATTCATCGTCTCATTACCCATCAAGTGGGTGCGGGAAATCGGGCTGTCAGCCGGAGATACGGTAACACTGTCACCGCAGCCGGACCGGACACTCCTGATATCATCAGAGCCGAAGGTTGAGGAGCGGCTTTATAAAGCAACCATTGAACTCTTCCAGGGTGATGATCCAGAGGATAACTTCAGGTGTCTTGTTGGACACTACCTTGTCGGATATGACATTATAAAACTGGTCTCACGTAAAGGATTCAGTGCATCTGACAGGAAGTTTATCAAGGACGCCGCACGCCAGAGGTTGATCGGTCTTGAGGTCATTGAAGAGTCCAGGAATGAACTGGTCCTGCAAAGCCTTCTTAACTACCGTGACCTTTCGCTCGATAAAGCGATGCAGAGTATGTACAGGCTTGTGTCATCGATGCTGGAGGATGTCATGCGCACATTGCGTGACCATGATCTTGAACTTGCAACGGATATTATCCAGCGAGATAATGAAGTAGACCGTTTCTATTTATTGACAGTACGCCAGCTCAAAGCAGCGATAGAGGACCCGCAGCTTTCTGAGAAGATCGGGATCAAATGTCCAAGGGAATGCCTTGGATACCGGCTTGCCACAAAGAGCATGGAGCGAATCGGCGATCATGCCGAGCTGATGGCACAGAATATCATCAAACTGGATCACGGGATCGATGAGAGCGATCTGGTCTTTCAGATGGGGGTGCATGTGCGTAATGTTTTTACGGATGCGTTTAAATCACTCGCCCAAAACGATGTGAAACATGCGAACAGGGTCATTACAAATTCGAAAAAAGCCGTAAATGCCGGTGCTTCTCTTGCTAAGAAGAACAGAAAGAATGCAGATCCATGCATATCCGGTACTGAAATGAGATCGATCATTGAGAGTTTGAAACGGATATCTGAGTATAGCGCTGATATTGCCGAAGTATCGATCAATATGAGTATCAAAGAACTGCGGGAAATTTGAGACCCAGGCTGGCATGTGTGGAGCTTGGCAAAGTCTTTCATGAAAGAGTGAGGCAATAGTGTTTTAACAAGTTTGCGTTGTAGATGTAGCTGGATTTCACTACATAACTATATTCCAAAACAGTGCCATACTATACAAAAACTATTCAAGTAATCGGTTCGTTTATGTGAACAATGAAACACGAGCTGGTAGTGGGCATATCAGGTGCATCCGGTGTCATATACGGCATACGGCTGCTTGAGGTGCTGAAAGAAAATAAAGATATTACAGTTCATCTGGTAGTGTCTGAACCTGCAAAGCAGATCATCGGGATTGAGACCGATTATTCAACTACCGATGTTGAGGCCATGGCAGACCACTTATGGAATGAGCAGGAGTTCACTGCACCCATTGCCAGCGGTTCACATAAGACCACCGGAATGGTGGTGGTTCCCTGCAGCATGAAGACCCTTGCAGGAATTGCAAACGGTTTCTCTGATACACTTATAGGACGCTCAGCCGATATCTGCCTGAAAGAGGACCGCAGGCTTGTGCTTGTCCCCAGGGAGACACCGCTTAGCCTTATTGACCTGGAGAATATGGTAAAGGTCAGGCAGGCCGGTGCTGCAGTGCTGCCTGCATGTCCGGGTTTATATCCAAAACCGCAGTCTGTGGACGAGATGATAAATTTTGTTGTGGGCAGGGTACTTGACCTATTGGATATAGAGCATAGGTTATACCGCAGGTGGGAATGAAACAAACAGGGGAAAACTCATCAGTCGTTTTGCAGTTTTGGAAAATATCAATCTGTAAGGAAATCAATTCCCTTATTTGGTTGAATCTTAAATTTCATCGGTTCTTCCGGGATTTGAGTATTTCTCATTTTTACGACTTCAAGAATTCGCTCGTGTTTATTTGTATATGGGTTTTCCACTTTTGACATTTTTATTACACCATAAACAGAATAAGCCGCAGTATATTCAGTTCTTATATTCGAACTTTCATCCATAACATAAATAGTAGTGTAATTCTTATGAGATCCCACATGATTCAGAGCATCAAATTGACCCCTGAATTGATCTAACGAAATAGTGGATGTAAATACTCCGATATTGTCTATAACCACAATATCATTTGTCTCAGGAATAATATCTTTCAATTTTATAATGTTAGTCGACAATTCATCATTCTTTGTACCCCATTCTACTCTACTAATGGCCCCGTATACTCGCTGTTCATACACACGTTGAATTACCAAATTCCCATCTTCATAGAATTGTCTTAAATTTAGTCCAAGTGATTCGGCCTGTAACAATATATCTTCTGGCGTTTCTTCAGTAGCAATGAACAAACAGTTTTTACCATTTTTACAGGCCTGGTACAACAAGTGCAGTCCCAATATGGTCTTTCCTGAACCAGTGTTGCCTGTTATTAAAATCCCTTTGCCTTCAGGATATCCTCCCTGAAGTTTGCTGTCTAATTTTTCCAAACCGGTTGAAATTCGCTCCATTATAATTAATCTCCTATACATAATATCTTATAACAACAATAACTATCTCCGCCCGCTATGGTTTTTTCAATATTAAAACTAATATCGCTATAGAGCCGGATACCTACTCTTGTAAAAATAGCCTTTCCTAACATGCAAAACATAGGATTTATGTTGTTTTCACCCCATGGACATTTTGTATTTGATAACATAAAACCTTTATCATTTATTTCATCAATTGAGAAATCCCCTCCCAGTTTGTTCATTAAGATGCAAAATGTCTGGGCCATTTCTAACATATTTTCAGGCTGTTTTTGAATATATTTTGACCAGAGAAATAATTCTACCTGTTCGCTCATCTGATGAATTACTTCAGTCTTCCTATTTGAATCAATAATTTTAAAAATGTAGGGAAGAAGATTAATTAGTATAGTCCTGAAATCATTCTGTGCCTCTATTATTGCTTTGCTTTCAACCAACTGGTCATGAAAACGTTTTGCCTTCACCAAGGATCTTGTGCGGGTAATTAATTCTTGAGTGTTTATCGGTTTTGTGAGGAAATCGTCAGCACCCACCTCTATAGCTTTAATCCTGTCCTCTACATCGGAAAGGGCTGTGATCATTACCACAGGTGTAAAACGGGTAGAATCTCCCTGTTTTATTCTTTTACATACTTCATATCCGTCAATTCCCGGCATCATGATATCCAGCAGCACAATATCCGGTTTCTCTGATTCTACTTTTTCAATAGCTTCTTCCCCATTATAAGCCGGTATTATTTCGTAGTCTTTTTTAAGAATGGCTGTAATGAGTTTAACATTTGCAGGCAGGTCATCTACCACCAGTACCTTACTACCATTCATATTTTCCTTACTCTCTAAAATTGTCATTCACTTTTCACTTCCCCTAATTCGACCGGTATATTGAAAGTAAATACACTTCCTTTTCCTAATTCACTTTCAGCCCATATCCTGCCTTGCATAAGGTTAACAACTTTCTCACACAGGCATAGTCCAAGACCGGTACCTCTTGGTTTACTTTCCAACTTTGAATATATATGTGCAAATGGTTCAAATAACCTGGGAATATCTTCTTCTTTAATGCCTATACCTGAGTCCTTAACACTAACCTGGATCTCATTCCCTGCATTATTACCTGTTATTTCAATAATTCCGGAGTTCGTAAACTTGATTGAATTGCTGACAAGGTTAGTTAAAACCTGGTTGAACCTTTGTTTATCCTGGAACACCTGGATGCCTGGTGGAATGTCCACCTTGCATTGCAGTCCCTTCTCCATTACTGCGTCTTTTAATTTAGATATTACCTCGTTTACCACATCATCCAGTAAAAACGTCTCCTGAACAAGTTCATTCTTGCCTGCTTCGATCCTGCTAATATCCATTACATCATTTATAAGATCTAACAGGTCTTGAGCACTTTCATAGACTATGGTGAGTTGTTCTCGTTGTTTATCTGATATTTCACCGGTCTTGCCATTCAAGATCAAACTGGTAAAACCCAGAATTGAAGTAAGTGGTGAACGCAGTTCATGGCCCGCAGACGATAAAAACGTGCTACTAAGCATGTTTTGTTCAATAGAAGTGGCGCTTTTATCCAGTGATTCTTCCCCCTGGTTACTTGTGCTCATTGACTTTTTGCTTAAGTTTTTCATACCTCAGGAAATTGTTAAAGGTAACTGCAAACTGCATCCCGAACTTTTCAAGCAGCAACACCTCATCATCACTCAAATTCCTGTAAGGGGACGCCATCAGGTCAACCATACCGATCAAATTGCCTTTCGACCTCAATTGTATGGTGATTATGGATTCCTCCACTTTAACCTGCTCAGACCCGGTCAGTCCCGGGATATGTGCAGAAAGCGGTAAAATCATCACCGGATTATCAGGGTCAAGGACTTGTTGTATAGCAGGGCTGTTGGGAGATTGCTTTTGTAAAAGTTCCACAAATTTTGGCGGCAATCCCACAGACCATTTAATTTCGATATTATTTTCATTTATTAAATATATTAGTCCGCCTTCCAATTCCATTATGTCAACGATTTGCTCAACAGCGCATTTGACCAGTTCATGAGAACTTGCACAGTTACTGAACAGGTTGCCCAGTTCATAGAGTCTGGCAATCTCGCGGTTCTTCTTTTCAACCTCTTCCTGCATCTTGTTTCGTTCCGTGACATCACGGAACACCCCAATGTGGAAAGTGAGGTCACCATTTTCATTTTTTACAGGAGATACAATCCCTTCAAGATGAACTATGTTGTCCTTTTGAGTGATCTGCTCTATTTCGAATGGTTTATGTGACGCATGTGCTATATCCGGTATGCACGGTGAATGATGCTCATCAGGGGATATTGTTCCGGGAGGAATATCACATTCTAAAATATCGTGCATCCTCTTATTGCAGTAGATGACATTCAAATCAGAGTCCGTCACCATTACACCGTCCCCCATATCACTAAGCACCGTATCAAGGAATTTCTTAGTATCTTCAAGTTCGATGATTTTTTCCTCAAGTTTCCTGAAGATACGGTCACTGTACAGTTTCAGGTATTCTTCTTCACTCCTGATGAGGGGATTCACAGGTGCTGTCACCCCTATATCATATTCTTCGAGGGTGGTTTTAATTTCATAGAGTAGGTCCTTGGGCTCTGTCGGCTTGATCAAAAACCGTGATGCACCCAGGGAAGCTGCAAGTTCCTTATCCTTTTCGCTCACATAATGTGCAGTGTAGAAAATAAATGGTATGCCACTTAAGGACTTATTCTTCTTAAGTTCACGCAAGAATGAGAAACCATCCATCCCGGGCATCATAATATCTGATATTATCATATCCGGTTTTGATTTTTTCAAATACTCAATTGCCTCAATACCATTTACAGCTTCAGCTACTTCATATCCATTGGATGTAAGAATTGTTGAAACCAATTTCCTGTCGGTTTTCCTGTCATCAACTACCAGTATTGTCATTGTTCCTCTGTTTTATAATTTTTTCAATATCTTCTACAATGGTCATTGGATCGATTGGTTTTTCAAAGTACCCGATGCACCCCATATCAAGCATCTTTTCCCTGTCACCTGCCATGGCATATGAAGTTATGGCAATGATCGGTATTTCCTGCATACCATCCACCATACGAATGCGTTGTACAGCCTTTGTTCCATTGATATCCGGAAGCTGGATATCCATCAATATTAATTCGGGCCTTTCAGCTATTGCTTTTTCCACACCTTCCTCTCCGGTAAAAGCTTTAATGGGTTCATACCCATGTTTTTCTAATACTAAAGTGATTAGCTTCATATTATTTTCATTATCTTCAACTACCAGCACCCGCTTCATTTTTATTCACCTTCTGTGATCCGTATTTCTAGTTCCACTGGTATGTTCAGTTTGAAGGTACTGCCAATACCATACTCAGATGTCACTTCTATTGTACCATCCAGTACATCCTCAGTGAGTTTTTTAGTCAGGTACAGACCAAGCCCTGTTCCTTGTGTTTTTGCGGAAAGGGATGATTCAAGCCTTACAAATGCTGCAAACAATTTTTTAATATCATCAGGCATTATACCTGTACCCGTATCTGTAATTGATATATTTGTCATACTGTTTATAGTTTTTGCATGTAATGTAATCTTACCTTTCTCTGTAAACTTGACAGCATTGGACAGCAGGTTAAGCAGACATTGAAGTAATCTGCGCCTGTCTGATACAATTGCGGTGTCCTCTACTTCCACTTCCAGATCAAGTTCCTTTTCATCAATACTATTCTTTACTATGGATACTGCTTCGTCTATTACTTCTTTGAGCCTGAACTCCTGGATATCTGTTTCCAGCTTTCCTGCCTCTATCTTAGAGATGTCAATAATATCGTTTATAAGGGCAAGCAATTGTTCTCCTGCCATGTGGATAAGTTGTAATTGTTCTTTCTGCTCCGGGTTTATTTCACCCATCCAGCCTTCAATCAGGACGCTGGAAAAGCCTATTATACTGTTTAATGGTGTACGCAGTTCGTGGGATGTGCTGGCTATGAACATGGATTTCATGTGGTCCAGTTCCTGCAGGCGCACATTTGCGGATTTCAGGTTATTTGTAGTCCTGTTGAGGTCACCCACAAGATTTTCCAGGGCTTGCTTGCTCTCACTCAACTGGTTGGTCCGTTCCATTACCCGCACTTCAAGTTCCTCGTTGAGTTTTTGCAGTTCTGCCTCTGCCTGCTTGCGCTCGGTGATGTCAATCGTCTGGAAGACAATACCCTTAAACTTCCCATCTTCAACTTTAAGCGGGTCCCAGGAGCTGGAAACATACCGCACTTCCCCATTCTTTTTGACAATTTTGTATTCGAAGTTCTTATATCCCAATCCCTCACCGAAGG
This sequence comes from Candidatus Methanocomedens sp., assembly GCA_009649835.1. Taxonomy (GTDB): domain Archaea; phylum Halobacteriota; class Methanosarcinia; order Methanosarcinales; family Methanocomedenaceae; genus Methanocomedens_A. The sequence continues at coordinate 20,957 of PYCK01000012.1, forward strand.
TGCGCTCAAAGAGTTCCTTCGCCCTCAGGGTGTCATCCTCATGCACCCACAATAGCAGTTCACCCAGCAGCTCTTCCTGGGTGTAACCTGTAATCTCTTCACAGTTAGGGCTGATGTATAGGTTATTACCCTTTGTATCAGTAATTATAAGGAGACTGGGAGCTGTCTCAACGATAGTCCTGAACCGTTCTTCGCTCTCCCGCCGTGCTTTTTCTGCCTGCTTGCGCTCGGTGATGTCTCTAGTATTTCCATAAAAACCGATTAGCTTACCCTGACTATTGAGAAGCACTTTACTGGAAATTTCTACATTCACTTCATCGTTTATGCTGTTAAGCATTTTGGTTTCGAAGGTAACATGAGTAAGAGTCTCATAATTTTTAATGTTTTTGGCAATCAGAGCACCAACTTTTAAAAAGTCTTTTTTCTTGAAATGCGAGCTTAGTTTTGTACCAACCCACTGTTCCGGTTTAAAGCCCATCATTCTTTCCACAGAAGGGCTTAGATAAGTAAATTTCAGTCTGGTATCCAATATCCAGATACAATCAATAGAATTCTCTGCTAGTATACGGAATTTTTCTTCGCTCTCGCGCAGCGCCTCATCCACCTGCTCATGCTCGGTAATGTCATGTATTGAACCAACAAGATGGGTACATACCCCATGTGCATTTAGTACCGGCGTCACTGTCACAGCACCCGCAAGTTCACCTGTGGGGTAAGCAAAAACCTGCTCCCAGAAAACGGTCTTTTTTTCACTTATTGCTTCTTTATACTTTCCAAGTGCATGAGCCGTTTCTGGTAACACCTCTTCGATCCTTTTACCAACAACCTTTTCCATGGTCAATCCGGAGACAGCCATAAATGCCCGGTTCACAGATACAAAGCGAAAGCTATCATCGGGTTTTACAGCCAGAAGGAATATCACTTCAGAAATTGCATCATAGATGAGCGAGAGGTAATTTTCATTCAACTCCGGTTCTTCTGTGTGTTTTATAAGTGCCCCTTTATCCTTCTTTAATTTAAACCCCTTTAATTTCATGTAGTCTCATCCTCCGCTTATTTATCAGGTCCGACATCATTTTCAAGTGCAGCAATCTGCTTCTTGAGTTCTACCATTCGGATCTCCCGCCCCAAAAAGAGTTTGTCCATACGCTCAAGTTCGGCGTTCTTGTCTTCCAGTTCGTCAGTGCGCTCTGCTACCCGTTGTTCAAGTTCGGTATTGAGTTTGCGGATTTCTTCTTCACCCTGCTTACGCTCGGTGATGTTTCTGGTAGTTCCTTGAATCGATACTGGATTTCCATCATCATCATCTATAATCTTTTCAGTTATTTCAACTGCGATTATTTCGCCATTTTTATGTAATACTTGAGATTCATTACCTTTCTTTAACTCCTCTTTTGCCAAATTTAATGTTAATCCCATATTCTCAGGTGAACAGTGGTCAGATAATGAACTTCCGATCCATTCTTCCTGTGTAAACCCAAATAACTGATATACAGCCGGATTGACATACGTAAATTCAAAATCCAAATTCAATTGCCAGATACAATCAAGTGTATTATCTGCCAGCAGATGATACTTCTTCCCACCATCCCTGAGCGTCTCTTCGGTACATTTGCGCTCAGCGGTCATCCGGTTGAACGAATCCTCAAGTACCCCAATATCATCAATGGTCGTAACTTCCACCTGGAAATCAAGGTCCCCTTCGGCTACCCTGTTTATCCCGGCCGCTGTGGTAAGAATAAATAAAGAACTAATATATTTTCTAATAATTGGAAGCATTTTCACCATTTAAATAGAACTATTTTACTTCAAGTTCCTTAATATTTCCCCTAACTTATTTTATCCGAAGCTCCTGCTCCGCATTCAGCATGAAGTCAAGGCGCTGAAAAACCGGGTTGTTGATATTTATAATTATACCCCGCAGCTCTGCTGCGGTTGGGTGTGCTCTGCTGCGGTTGGGTGTGCCGTCGCAACATTTGACTATTATATTTGCCCAATTATTATCATTTATTTCATTCCATAAATTTGTTTGCTCATAGCTTATCAACAGCAGTCGTGGAAGAATACCTTGGGATTGGAAAAGAAAGTGAACTGAAAGGATTTACGAAGATTAAAGCTATTTCCCTGATCTACCCATCCATTGCTTTATTAAATAGATCATTGATGCAGCGAGCAGTATCATCACTGCCATTATTAAGGGATTGATGATCGTCTTTGATGAATTTGTCTCTGTTTGGCCCAGGTTCCAGTCGTAAAGGAAGACTTCGGTATAGTATGCTGCAAGCTCGGGATTTTCGATTATGATGCCGATCTCCCTGTTATAGGTCGGGCTATGTTTGTTCCAGTTTATCGATGAGATCAGTACCCGCTGACCGTCAACGATCACACCTTTATTGTGAATTTTTGTAATTCCATCCCGTTTCACAAGCCGAGCTTCGAGGTTCAGGTTCTCCTGCGAAGCGAGATCGTTCAGGTAGTTACAGAGTTCATCATTATCATTCTCCTCGTTTGTGTTGTACCACATTGAATCAAGAAGGACTTTCACTTCCACACCCTGCATTGCAGCATTGATCGCAGATTGAAGGTAAGGGTTCTCATCATTTCCCCAGTCCCTTCTTATATAGGCCTGCTCGATATAAAGCGTCTTTTCAGCAGAGTTTATCGTTTCAATGATCGTTTCATAATGGAGGGTATTGTCAGGTCCGATAATCATGCTCGCTGTGAACTCACCGTTTATATTCTTTGCTTCAAACACCTCATGTTCGTCGCGATCACCTGGCTCGTATGTATCTGATTTTGATCCCTGCGGCAGGTCATCTGGACTAACCTTTATTCCATGTGCCCAGTCATATTCAAATATGGAAGACATATCATGAATTATCTCCCTGTCTCTAATGACAACACCCCAGCCGCGATTTCCGCTGAGGCCATCAGGCGGATACCCGCCACTGTTCCAGTTCTCAGAACCGAGAATAATGGTATCGCTGTCTATCAGTGCGTATTTTGCATGGTTCAGCCGGTAAAGCGAATCATTACTAAAACGAACCTCTCCCCCTTTTTCTATGATATGTTTGAGTATCCTTACTTCAGTATCGCTGATACCGCCAACAGGGCTGCCCTCTATGAGCATATGCACTGTTCCACCCCGACTGAGCACATCTACCACCTCGCGCTCAATATCCTGGCTTTCAAAAAGATAGACATTCACTCTGAGAACGGATGCATTCCGGATCTCCTTTTTGAGAATCTCAAGACTGCAATCCGGCGACACAAAGACTGTGACCTCACCTGAAAATGATTTCGAAGACGGCATAAAACCTGACTGCCCGCGGTAATACTCTTTAAGAGGCAGCCACTCATATGCAGTATCAGTGTCCTTATCAAGATAGAAGCGCCTGAATATGCGCTCTTCAGAAGCTCTGCCAAGCATAGATCCCTGCCAACCCTCCCCCTCATACTCTGAACCTCCGTAAATTGCACAATCCACCATGCGTAACGTATTATCGAGAAGTATCACCTCGTCCCCACTGTTACTGAGCTGGATACCGTCTGCCGGAAGTTCGATCTTATATTTCGATTCCGGATCAAGGATTGTTCCACCAGGAATTTCAAACTCTCCCTCAAGGTCTGTGAGAATAAAACCTGATATATCAATTCCCTGACCTGCCGGGTTGTAGATAACCACATACTCGCCCTGATCCATCAGGGCCTCCGGATTTGGAAGGAATTCTAGTATTACCGGATGTGTGATACCGGATGCTGACGATGGATCTATGGCAGATGCTGCGAGAAGAAGAGCGCATAGAAGTATAACCAAATTAAATCTAATAATGCATCCCTTCCTTAACTACCAGGAGTTGACTATTTCTATTTGCATGCAGACACATCGTCTAAGAACTCCCTTATTAATTTATTAGCTTTCCCATAGCAATCTGTTATCTGCTCAGTTCGGACACAGAATTGATATTGCCATAAATATATTCACGTTCCAAGCTGCCCTTGATAAAATGATAGCGCCAGCGAGGCGGTGCAGGGTGATAAGGCACACCGGGATAAAGGCCAGAAGGGCATAGTAGATGGTTGGGGATTGGTAGGGAGATATATGAATATGTTAATCCTTAATTGAACGGATACCTTTATTTAATTACAAATGTATACAAATGTAATATGATTGTTTCAAATGCTTCAACTCTGATTCTTCTTGCAAAAGTAGGAGTTATCCGTAAATTTCTCGATGAGTTCGAAGAGATAACAATTCCTAAAGAAGTAGAAAAGGAAATTACGGCAGGGAATTCATTTGATTCAAAAATACTAAAAAAAGAAATCGAAGATAACCATATTATAGTGAAAGCAATAAGATCAACCACAGAAAATGTTTTAAAAGAATTCAAAATGCACGAAGGTGAAGCCGAAGCATTCGTTTTATATAATGAATGTGACGCAAAAGCAATCCTGACGGACGATGGAGAACTAATTAAGTTATGCAAACTGTTTGAAATCCCATTTATCAACGCCTTAGCCATCATTACACGAATGTTTGAAAAGGGAATATTGACGCATACAGAGACATGTGAATATTTACAAAAATTGAATGATTATGGAAGATACTCTAAAAAAGTATATGATTTTTTTAAGCAGGAGGTGAACTGCCCATGACAATATCAGTACGGTATGAACCAGTAAAAGATCTTGAGTTCATGACAGAGGTGCTGGGTGTAAACAGATCGAAAATGCTGCGCGAGTTGATCGATGAAGGCAGGAAAATGAAATCGATCGAACTATATAAGCAAGGTAAGGTAAGTTTAGGTCTGGGAGCAAAGATAGCAAAACTTACCCTGTCAGAATATATAGATATATTAAAAGAATATAATGTTCCAATCAATCTCGATGTCGATGATGCTAAAAAAGCACTTCAATATGCAAGAACTGTCTTTTAGTATGCGCAGATGCAGTCAGCATTAAATATCATTCTGCATTGTTTTAAAGAGCATACTAACCGCAGGCGAACTGGCAAACAGCTACACGTTCAGACATGCTTTTACGCTTATATAGCTTGGGATTAGAAAAGAAAGTGACCTGGAAGGATTTACCAAGATCGAAGTTGAAGGAGAATTACACCCACAGACCTGAATAATACATATCAATCAGTAGCCTCATTAATATATCAGCTATCCCGCAGCAATCTCATATCTGCCCAGTCAGGCTACAGGACTGATACAGCTTCACAAGAGCTAAATAATATCTTTTTGCACTTACTATTATGAAGATAACATACTTCGGGCATTCGGCTTTTTTAATAGAAAACCTGCTAACAGACCCATTTTTAAGCGGCAATCCCAAGTGCAGGACAACACCTGATGAGGTCAGTTGTAACATCATCTGCCTGACCCACGACCATGATGACCATCTGGGAGATGCCTTTGAGATAGGAAAGCGCAATAATGCAGTGATTGTAGCCATTCATGAAATTGCGAAATATGCTGATTCGAAAGGGTTGAGAACCGAAGGGATGAATATCGGCGGCACAATAATTGTTGGTGACTGGCATATCAAGATGGTGGAGGCACTGCATTCTTCAAATATGGGTCATCCGGCAGGATTCATCCTGAAGCACATGGAGTTCAACAAGACCATATACCATGCAGGGGATACAGGGCTGTTCAGTGATATGAGATTGATAGGGGATGAGGGGATTGATATTGCCATGCTCCCGATCGGGGACAGGTACACAATGGGAATCAAGGATGCGCTGCGGGCGGTTGACCTGATAAGGCCCGAACTTGTGATTCCCATGCATTATGGGTCATTTCCTGCGATATCAGTGAATCCCTGGGA
>PYCK01000012.1:26891-31871 GCA_009649835.1 Candidatus Methanocomedens sp.
GTTGACCTGATAAGGCCCGAACTTGTGATTCCCATGCATTATGGGTCATTTCCTGCGATATCAGTGAATCCCTGGGAGTTCAAGCAGGATTGCCCGGTTGAGGTTGAGATATTCAAACCGGGTGAGGAAAAGGAATTATAACTCATCTCTAAGATGCAAAAATAGAAAAACGCCCGGACCGGGATTCGAACCCGGGTCGGAGGCTCGACAGGCCTTCATGATAGTCCCCTACACTATCCGGACGCTGTGAAATCCGTGTATACACACGATGTTTCGGGTACTTCTGAATGCGATTCATTACATTTAAGCCTTACGTTGGACCACTGATATCTAACCGGGTGAAAGATATCAGTGAAAAATATGAGCTGTTGATAAGTGAAAATAAAGTGGTTGAACTGGAAATGAATCCAAAAGAACCGGAGTCGATGGAAAGACTTAATAAAGGTCTTTACAGACTAAACATGTTGGATATCCGTGGTCCGGATGGACGAACTGTACAATGTAATGTTTGAATAGCAAGTGATTATGTTTAAATTGGCAGGATAACTTGAATATCCGCAACTCATATACTTGCACATTATCCTAAAAAGTGGGTGCCAATCAAAATGAATTACAAAATACTACCAGTCATAATACTTCTCATTGCTGTCGTTTTAGGTAATGCATGTATGGAAAAGGCCCAACCACAAACCAGCCAGGAAAAGTTAATTGTTATGGTCAGCATCCTGCCGCAAGCTGATTTTGTAGAGCAGGTCGGCGGCGATAAAGTAGAAGTCATTGTCATGATATCACCAGGGGCCAGTCCGGCTACCTATGAGCCCACTGCAAGTCAGCTAAAGGCAGTTAGCAGTGCCAAAATGTATGCCAAAGTCGGATCAGGGCTTCCGTTCGAAGAAGTCTGGCTGGATAAGATCGGATCCGCCAACCCGGATATGCTGCTGGTTGACACATCAGAAGGTATCACGCTAATAGCAATGGAAGAACACCATCATGATGAAGAAATTTCCGGGGATGATAGTGATAAACGTGGTATGGATCCACATATCTGGTTATCTCCTGCGAATGCTAAGATCCTGGTGCAAAATATTTGTGATGGCCTGGTCCTAATCGATCCGGCTAATAAAACGTATTACGAACAGAATAAAGAGCATTATATCCATGATCTTGAGGTCCTTGACTTAGATATCAACGAGTCCCTGTCAGGCTTCGAGAACCGTACATTCATGGTTTTCCATCCCTCCTGGGGCTATTTCGCACGCGACTACAACCTGGCAATGATAGCGGTTGAGACCGAAGGCAAAGAACCAAGTGCCAGTGACCTGGAGCATTTGATTAAAACCGCTAAAGAGAATAATATCAAGGTCATCTTTGTCCAGCCCCAGTTCAGTACAAAGAGTGCAGAGGTAATAGCAAAGGAAATTGGAGGTAATGTTGTACCTGTAGATCCTCTGGCAAAAGACTATATAACAAATCTGCACAAAGTTTCTAATACAATTGCTCAAGGTCTGACATGAACATGACTGCCGATGTTGTCGTTATCAAGGATGTCTGGGTGCATTATGACAGTATACCTGTACTCGAAGAGATAAATCTTGTTATAAAAGAGCACGATTTTTTAGGCATCATAGGAGTGAACGGGGGAGGAAAGAGCACTCTACTTAAGGTTATATTAGGATTGGTAAAACCCAGTAAAGGGATAGTCAGGGTGTTTGGTGATACCCCTCAAATATCCAGGAAATACATTGGATATGTGCCTCAATACAGCCTTTTTGATCTGGAATTCCCTGTGAGCGTCTGGGAAGTTGTTTTAATGGGACGTCTGGGTCATACCGGTTTGTTCAAACGATACAGTGAAGATGATAAAAAGGCGGCTTTGGATGCACTTGCAAAAATGGATATGCTTGAGTATAAAGACAGACAGGTCGGAAAACTATCAGGTGGGCAGCAGCATAGAGTTTTCATAGCAAGAGCACTGGCTGCTAATCCGAAATTGCTTCTGCTGGATGAACCTGCAGCAGGTATAGATACGATCATACAGGAAGAATTTTATGAATTGTTAGAAAAACTAAAAACTAAAATGGCGATCGTTCTGGTGTCGCACGATATCAGTGCGGTTTCTGTTTATGTGGATAAGATTGCCTGTTTGAACCACAGGCTGTATTACCACGACTCAAAAGAACTGACTGCTGAGGATCTGGAAGCTACGTATCATTGCCCTGTCGAGCTGATCGCTCACGGTGTTCCGCACAGGGTACTGAAGAAACATTGAAGGGTTTTTACATGATGGAACTGCTGCAGTACGAATTTATAAGAAATGCCATCATGGCCGGCATACTTGCCAGTATTTCCTGCGGCATTATCGGGGTTTATGTGGTGGTGAAGCGGATCGTCTTTATCAGCGGCGGGATCGCCCATGCATCGTTCGGGGGAATCGGACTTGGCTACTATCTCGGGATCAACCCAATTCTTGGAGTGCTGCCGTTCAGCATTGCTTCGGCGCTGAGCATGGGGTGGGTGAGTAAACGATCCAGGCTCCCGGAAGATACTGCTATTGGGATATTGTGGGCGATGGGAATGTCTATCGGGATCATCCTTGTCAGCTTGACGCCGGGCTACGCTCCGGACCTGATGACATATCTGTTCGGGAACATCCTGACAGTGCCGTTCTCTGATATCGTCCTGATGCTGGTACTGGATGCGATCATTATCCTGGTGGTGTATTCGTTTTACAAGGAATTCCTTGCACTGTGTTTTGATGAAGAGTTTGCAACTGTGCGCGGCGTTCACGCAGAGCGCCTGTACCTTGTCCTGTTATGCCTTATTGCTCTCACCATTGTGGTACTGATACGTGTGGTGGGTATAATCCTGGTCATTGCCCTGTTGACGATCCCTGCGGCTATGAGCCGGCAGTTCACTTCAAATCTTAAAAAGATGATGATGCTTTCTATCATGTTCGGTGCGGTTTTCAGCAGTGGCGGGATATGGCTGTCGTATCTGTTTGATGTGCCGTCGGGGGCTACGATCGTTCTGGTCATGTCTGCAGTTTACCTGCTGTATTCACTTGTGAAAGGTATTAGCAGTTGAGCTGCGTATCCGGTTGTAACATCCCTACGCTTTGGATGGTAGTAATGGCGCTATTGTACAAGGAACACGTTATGGTTTCCTGACAAATTTATGAGAATTATAACCGCAGATGAACATAGGTTTGTAAGCGGGTAACCGAATTCATTGGAAGTTATAATCTCTATTAGCGTGCAGGCGGCAGAGACACGCCAGCCGGATTCCGGTCGTTTGAAGGGAAGGCGGCGCGCGGGAAGGATAACTCTCCACAAATAAGTCGAAGTGGATTGCAGGTTGCAAGCAAACAAATTTAAGGAAAGAAATATTATAATAAATAACTAAAGTGGTCCTAAAATAACTATCCGGAAGATTAATTTTATGGCAGACCTGGCTTCAAAAGGCGATCTTGATTTAGGCATATCAGCTGTGGCGGAGAAAATTAAAACCATTGGCGGGGATAAGGTACGATTTATAATTTTATATGGTTCTAAAGCAAGAGAAGAAATGACTGAATTATCTGATATCGATCTTGCCGTGTATTATGATGGTGACAAAAAGGAAAGATTTGATTTCAGGGTGAAGGTCCTCGGCAGGGTCGGCGATGAATTTGATATCCAGACCTTCCAGGATCTACCATTGTACATCCGGAAAGACATTGCATCGTCAGGTAAGGTTATTGATTATAAGGGCTACATGGAAATATTTCGCATCTTTATGAGAACTATAAGGGATTTTGAGCATTTCAAGCCGCGTCTTGATATGTATTATTCTGGTCTGGGGGTGTAATGCATAGAACCGAAAAACAGGATGCGCATATTCTCAAAACTGGATGAAATGATAGGGTATGTAGAAGAACTTAAGGAGATGCTTCCAGAAGATGAAGAAGATTATTTACAAGATCTGGTCAGCAGGAGAGCATGCGAAAAGACGATCGAGGTAGCAATCGATTCATTAATCGATGCCTCGGCAATGGTTGTATCTGCTGAAAAATTTGGTCTGCCTGCAAGCGAAGAAGGCATTTTTGACATACTGGTAAGAAGAAAGGTCATATCCAGGGATCTTGGTGAAATATTGAAAGACCTGAAGGGATTTAGAAATATTTTAATCCACCGATATGCACATGTGGCTGATGATATCGTTTATTATAATTTAAGTAAGTATCTGGATGACTTTTATTTGTTCAAAAGTATAATTGAATCTTATTTAGAAATTGAAAAATAAGAACGTTGTTGCTGCATGGAGTTTTTGTGCTGTTTCTTTTAAACCTCAAATTTAAATCCTAACCGTTATCTGATTTATATGTCCTCTGAACTGTAGATATGAGTAAGCCAATCTTTTAATTCCAGAAACAATTCACTGTTCATATCAATCAGTTGATCTTCAACGGCACGATAAAGTCCATGTCCCGGTTGTTTCTGCCAAGCCAGCCAAGTTGCGACCTCTGCCTTGCTACGATGAATGGGGTGCACTCCATGTTAATTATTAGCCATTTTAGTCCTCTGTGCCGCCTATGATTGTCTTCACATCATCCAGCAGATTCCTAAACTTCCCATAATTCACCTCTCCCCATCACCATATCCAGATGGATGTGGAAGAGCGTATTTCAATGCTATATAAATTGATTTTGACAGGTTATTCTTAAATAATGATTAACATTTCCCCGTCAAACAGACGACAATATCAAATGTGGTTCAATACCCACCATAATTATCATAAGCATCATTACAAAAATTTTCAAAGAACCGACAAATATATATGGGGGAATGATCAATAATTGTGATTGGAGTTAGAAATAAATATTCGATTTGGGAGTTCCCTACTCTCCAACATATGTTCAAAATAATTCATGAGCGGGTTAGGGAGTGGGGGGTTAGTTTATAAAAAATGTGAACCCGCTCGAATTGAGCAGGTAATTAATAG
>PYCK01000118.1 GCA_009649835.1 Candidatus Methanocomedens sp.
TGTGTCATGTATAATTAACCCAGATTCGATTCTATGTTAAGTATACCCATCATACAATAGATAAATCTTTGGTATTCAAATACCGCACCACCGGGCATGCCTTCAAACACAGCCCACAATGCGTACAGTTCTCATTCACCACAGCCCGCCCATCCTTAACCTTCACACCCCGCACCTCGCACTTCCCCACACACAGCCCGCAGCCCGTACACTCCAGAGAGCGCCGGATCGAAGATTCGGCCCCCTTCATCAACCGCCTGGCTCCGGCGTCAGTATCGCTCCTTGCAGTCACAGTGCCAGATGCGAACACCTGCACATTATCCTCACCCCTGGCGGACGTGATCACACCATCCATGGAATGCACCTCGCCCAGCACCCTCATCATACCCGAACCCTCGATCGCCTCAAGGTTCAATGGCATACCAAAACTACCCTCAGCCGAAACCCCGCCAGCCTTACACGGCCTGTACCCAGACACCATTGAGAACTCCATCTCACCGCCGAACCCTTCAGGCACCAGGTTGATGCCCAGCCTCTTAGCCATCTCACGCTGCACCTTCGGAGGATTCTGCCAGCGCCACAGCCCGTAATCCACCCAGCCCTCCCCGTAGCCGAACTTCTCAGCATGGGAGCGCAGCTTCTCCTCGAACCTGGCCCACATTTCAGGATGAATATCCCTTATACGTGACATCTCGGCCATGCTCCCTGACGGGCACAGCCAGCATCCGATGCGGTCGAACCCCTGTTCATACAGCGGATTGTACGGCGCCCCTTTCCAGAACAGGTACAGCCAGATATGCAGCGCAGTCCAGTTCTGGATCGGCGAGGCCGCTATCTGGTTACCTATCCAGGGATTCTTCCAGATCTTATCACTCCTGGCCCGGCCCTCGCTCTCGTACTTGCGCTGGCCGATAAATGTCAGGCAGCCCTCTGGGAAGTTCTCTTCAATGAGCATGGAAATCGGGCCCAGTTTACAGGTCTTGCAGCACCACCTCGCCTCAACCGTGGGGGGTCCGAAAGTATCGATGGAGTCCCAGAACACGTCCCCTGCATGAAAGGTTTTCACAGTCAGGCCGTAATGCCTGCCAACCTCTTCCACATTCTCCAGTGTCTCAGGGAACTCCAGTCCGGTATCAGCAAACAGTACATCGAAGCCGTCCAGGCAGTCCATGACCAGCAGTAAGGTGGCCAGGCTGTCCTTGCCCCCCGAGTATGATACACTGACCGGCCGGTTTGTGGATTGGGACACGTTCCTGATAAACGCATGGGCTTTGGCCTCAAAATCTTTCAGGATATTAAGATTAGCAGTAACTACATCATCCCATGAATGGGGGACGGGTGCTGCAACTGTTTCAACTATCCCGCTCCACCTGGTCTTGACAGCCACGCCCCTTGTGGCTTCCACCATTTCCCTGCCGTTCATCTTAGCCCTGCCGGCAGACACAGGTACGCCATCAGGCGATACCACTATCACCTCTGCGCCCGGGATAATCCCGGGGTCGGCATCGATAACGCCGGGTGCCAGCGTGCTGGCACCTTTTTGTATGAACGGTACTGCCGATTCGTCGATCACCACCCAGTTGCTGCGCCCCTCCATTTCAGTGAATATCCGGGCTGCCCCTTCCATCCTGGGCAGCAGTACCCACTTACCAGACTCCACATCGAACCTGATATTCGCAAGTGCCACGCCACTGGCTATGATCTCTTCCATCCTGTCGTCAGATGGTACTTTGTTCATGATGGCGATAGTACCGTCAGGTATCAGGGGACTGCCGAACTGCGCCGTGGCAGTGGCATTGATGTGGTCAATATCATGCTGGAATGCAGGCCTGATATCACCGGGCGGAGTAACCTTGACCTTGCCAGCAGGTGAGCCGCATGCACATATGGACTCAAGTACAGGCAGGTCGCATTTGGGGCACCAGTGCAGCACCATCTTTCCCAGGTATATCTTTGTCATGGGCCATCATATGATAGAGAAGTATAGAAATATTGTGCCGGTTGCCAGTAAAAACATATTTAATCAAAGGAATGGCATATACTATTTGAATAAAAATCATCGTTAATATTTTATGATTGGGAGTCTAGTGTTAAATGATTTCTCAGGAACAGATTGAATCAGTTGTTCAGGTCATAGTTGAAGGTTATGAGCCCATGAAGATAATTCTGTTTGGGTCATATGCATACGGGCATCCAACGAAGGATAGTGATTTAGATCTATTAATTATAAAAGATGGTGAAGCTTCTGGAATACAGAGAAATCGCCGTGTTAGAAATATACTTAAGGATTTTTCAATTCCAATAGATGTTATTGTCAAAAGCAGTCAAGAATTCGATATGTTAAAAGATGTTATCGGCACAGTGATCTATCCTGCAAATAAATATGGGAAAGTTGTCTATGAACAAAAATGAGATTATAGATGACCTTATCATAAAATGGGGCACGATCTATTGACCCATTCCAGATGCCAGGAACCCGCCGTCTGAGCCTTATAGGGAGATGTTGCTTGACGCAAGGTAAGACACGAATTTTGCCACAAGTTGGTGTCTGAAAAATAACTGGAAAATGGGACAGTACCATGCCAGATATTATACTGATATTGAATTATACTGATATGGACTGGTCAATTTCCGGATGGGGACATGAAATATAAACAGATAATCAAAGTACAGGCCTTAGCACTGTCATTGAACCTGGTGGTAGCATTTGCAAAGCTGGTATACGGCCACCTGACAGGCTCCATCAGCATGAAGGCCGACGGTTTCCATTCCTTGATGGACGGTGCATCCACCACTGTGGGAATGCTGGGTATCTGGGTGGCGTCCCGCCCGCCTGATGAATCCCACCCTTACGGGCACCGCAAATATGAGCAGTTCGCCTCGCTGTTCATAGCCGGCCTGCTGCTTATCACAGGGTTCGAAGTGGCCAGGGGTGCCATTCAAAACATATACGAACCTTCTATCCCCAGGGTCACCTCATTGAGTTTTGCCATCATGCTGGGTACCATGGCCGTTAACCTTTTTGTCACCATATTTGAAAGCCGCAAGGGCAGGGAATATAACAGCCAGATACTGATTGCCGATTCCCTCCACACCAGAAGTGATATCTTCGTATCTATTGGCGTTATCTGCAGTCTGATAGCAGTTAAGGCAGGCTATCCTATGATCGATGTAGTTGCAGGTATTGTGATCGCACTGATCATTGCCAAGGCCGGGTTGGACGTGGTGAGGGAAGTATCCTTCACACTACTGGATGCATCGGTACTGGATACTGATATGCTGTGCAAGATTGCACTGGAAATAGAGGGGGTTGAGGACTGCCATAATATCAGGACCAGGGGTACAGCCGATAATGTCTATGTGGACCTGCACGTGCATGTAAGGGATAATTTGCGTGTGGATGAGGCGCACTGCATCGCCCATGCAGTTGAGAACCGCATCAAAGAGAGGATGGAAGGGGTAAAGGATGTGGTTGTGCATATTGAACCTGAAATTATTTCCGAAAAGGATAAACCTGGAAGGAGACAGTGAATGATATATATGGATAATCCGGAATCTGCTGACTTTCAAATTGCATTGGAACGCTTGAACGATAAAAAAGATGGAATTATCTCTAGTGAAGATATGAGGGAGCGCCTTGGGCTACAGGATTGAATGTAAATAAATATACGCTCACACCGTTTGCTTTTACTGGCATATTAGAGTTATATCAAAAGTAAAATAGAAAATACCCGCCTATTGCGGCGGGTTCATTTAATTTATACTACCACGATCTCCTGGCCCCTGGACTCTGCCTTTATCTCAGGATTATAGTAGGAATAGGCACTGCTGTCAGGTATTATAGCCTTTACAGGGAACTGTGCCTGCACCTGGAGGTCGAACAAAAGTTCCTCACCTCTTGGCAGGTCATCCACGTACAGGATGATCTTGCGGCCCGCTATCTCGTACCTGCTGATAAGATCATCCGTTTTTAGTTCATCCAGTGTGGATACCACCGGGGCAAAGCCTGTAGGTACTGCCACGTCCAGTATCAGCATGCCTGTGGAATTGGCCGTTCCTGTGTAGTTCACCCTTGCATGGACATCAACGATGTCGTTCACTGCCACATCCGTAGCATCGTACTCCACTTCGAACTCCAGGTCAGTGAATACAGGCTCATCTGGCAGTATTATATTGAACCGCTTGACAAGCTGGTAATTGATATCGCCCTTGCCTGACATGTTCAGTGTAATTAATTCTGCGGATCCAGGTATCTCCACAATCTGCAGCACATCGTAGTTACCTGCATCCACACTGACCTGGGTGATCTTCTTACCATCTGCCGTGACAGTTATCGTGGCATCCGTATCCTTTGCCTGGGTTGCGGCTGCCGTCATCAGTGCCTTGAATGCCAATACCGTATCCTGGGTGCTGCCGTATCCGCCCAGGCTGTTACGCTGAGCAGATAGCCATTTCAGTACCTCGTTTGCCCTGGCATCCCTGTGCTCGATAAGTACAAGTGCGCCGTATGCAGTCACTTCAACATTCTTGCTGGAAGGGGGCTGCCAGTACATATCCCTCATTGGCTCCACAGCAGGTTCCAGTTCCCAGTACATGCCGTTCTCGTCCTGCTGTGCCAGGTCCGTAAGCATGTCAAGTGCATCATCTGCCCTGTCACTTCCAAGGCGTTCCAGTACCAGTGCGGCCAGTGCCAGTGCATATGGGTCGTCCTGCTGTTCGTCAAGGTTATCCTCCAGGTATTCCTGTGCATTGTCAAGCGGGCCACTAGCCCTGCCGTATTCCAGCAGTGACAGTGCCGTGTAGGCACTCAGCGAGTACTTGCCGCTCATTCCACCTAAGATCTCCTGGTGGTGCACGAACCCTATCTGGTCCCAGGAACCATCCTGGTTCTGGTGGTTAACGATCCAGTCAGCAGCCCCGTCCAGTACCGAATCATCTATGGTGGTCACGTCCCTGGCACTACTGAAGGACTGGAGCACAAAAGCGGTAAGCCACAGGCTGCCTACAGGGTCGCTGTCCCCGAATGCCGAGAAAGAACCATCATTGTGCTGGTAGGTCAGTTGACGCTGGTATCCGGTAATGATGAACATCTCGGCTTTGGCCTGTATCTCGGGATTGGTCTGGCCAGATGTCTTCAGGTATCGCAGTATCTCCACGTCAGGGGCGAAGAACATCATGTTCTGCTCACCGCAGCCGTAAGGCATACCCAGCAGGTCGTCCACGCCGCTGATGGACTGGGCCACCAGGGACGGGGTGAAGCTGAGCAGCACCTTGCCCGAATCGGCAACAAT
>PYCK01000119.1 GCA_009649835.1 Candidatus Methanocomedens sp.
CTTGCCGTAACTCACAAAATACATTTATCCCCCTACCATATAGAACATGGTATGGACACCACCCTATTCCCCACCGACCTATCCACTCCCTCACTGCTGCGCGCCCAGGAAATAGTCAGGCAGCGGGTCGTCCTGCACAACGACCATGCCGCACCCCGCCTCATAGCAGGTGTGGACCAGGCGTTCATGGAAGATACCATCATCTCAGGCATTGTGGTGATTGACTTTGAATCCCTGGATGTGGTTGAGGAAGTATACTACACAGGTACTGTGGAGTATCCATATATCCCCACTTTTCTTTCCTTCAGGGAAGGACCGGCCATAATATCAGCATACGATAAACTCCAGCACACACCAGACATCCTGATGGTGGACGGCTGCGGCATCAACCACCCCAGGGGCGCCGGACTTGCCACCCACATTGGCGTTGCGCTGGATGTCCCAACCATAGGGGTGGCCAAGCACATACTGTGCGGAAAAGGGGACGAACCGCTGGAAGTAGGCGATGTCAGCCCCCTGGTCTTTGAGAGCAGGCAGGTGGGATGGCTTATCAAATCCTGCCGCCGGTGCCGTCCCATCGTGGTTGCACCCGGGCACAGGGTTAGCGTGGACGGGGCGCTGGAGATAACAAAGCATATGCTGCGAGGACACAAACTGCCCGAGCCCTGCCTGCTGGCGCATAAGTATGTGAATAATTTGAAGAAAACAATAATGTAACTTCAGGACATACAGGCTTACATTCTCAGTCCCTTGTTTAAAATGGGAAAGTAAAGTCGGTCACTGCATATCAGTATCTATCAGTATAATACTGCATATCAGTACAATATCATTATCAAGCCCGTTATCTGTCATTATTCCAGGATTTTTGATATTTTCCTGCAGGCTTTTTCCATCTCCACGATCACAAGACCTATATTCATCTCATCCCTGAACAGTGAACTAAGTATTGCGAGTTTACCAGCTTCCATGATTATGGTTATGGCATCAGGGGACCTGATAATAAGCATATTTGGCGGATTTTTTTGTATCTCTTCCATAACGGTTTTAGCTGAGCCCATAATAGTTGCCGTATAAGCACCCAAACGTGCTTCAGGTACATTTTCGGGCACGTCCGAAACCATGACAAGGCCCTGGTTACTTGAAATGACCGATGCTTCGATATCACCGGTATTTTTTAGTTCCTTTAATATCTCAGATAGAGAATCCTGAATATTTGCCATGATCCTTATTCTTCCCAGAACTTTGGTTTTATTACAAACCGGCAGACATCATCTCCCATTGCCTGGCAACTGACCTCTTCGCACACCATGTCTTTTTTATTGAATACCACTTCCATATATCCACACATGAAGCCTTCCAGAAAGTAACAGATCGGAGTGTCGCTTTTCCCTGTATGGGTCATAGCCTCAACACTTTTTATTACTGTACAGGTTATCTCCCGTTGGTCATCAGATAATATAATATCTTTCAGAAGTAGCCAGCCATAACGGGTAAATTGTTGGATGGTGGCGCTGATTATTTCATCAGTTGTTTCACATTCCCACTGCCTGATAACTACAGGCGCGGATTTCTTTCCTGCATTATATCCTGATGTATAGAACATTGGTCTGGCGCCTTTTCCCAATGCATCTATCACTCCTTTATGGAGCGATCCGAAAGTTTCTTTTGACATCACTATCACAGGGACACCGCTTATGGTTATATCGGCGTTATCATCATCGAATTTGATGAATAACGCCTCATCTATGGTCTTGATAGAATTCACCCCATTAAATTGCAAATCACAATAAGAGATAGTTGTATTTTTTAATTGAAATGATTATCATTTAAAGAAATGTTACTATCTTGACCATCAATTTTTACCTGTCTGCACTGTAGTTCAGGCCGCACTCGTTACATAAGTAAGTGATCACTTCTTTGCCCTTGGTACTTTTCCTGACAGTGGATTCCATCCAGCTGCCGCAGGTGGGACATTTCTGGTCGAACAGGGAATGATCTTGTTTTTCCATGTCCCCTCATCACCTGCCCATCTGCTTATGTGCCCGCGCCAGGTGTCCTGCAGCCTGGGCACCTATCAGGGATATCTCACCGGCCAGTGCTGCCGCCCCTATTATCTCGGCAAGTTTTTTAGCATTCGTACCGGGTGGCTCTCCTGCTCCTGCTACTCCCAGCATTTCAAGGCACTCACGCTGGGTGGCAATACCTGTACCCCCACCCACCGTACCCACCTGTATGGCAGGCAGCGTCACACTGCAGTACAGGTCGCCTTTATCTGTCAGTTCCATGCTGGTGATCGCACTGCTGGCCTCCACCACATGGGCCGCATCCTGGCCGCAGGCAAGGTACATGGCTGCAACAATGTTTGCCACATGTGCGTTAAATCCTGTACTTCCTGCCCTGGCCGAACCCAGCAGGTTCTTCTTGTAATTGACCTTTACCATTGATCCGGGCTCTGTCTTGAGCTTTTGCCCGACCACGTTTTCCGGAATGACCACATCTGCAATAACAGTCTTTCCCCTGCCCAAAATATTATTGATGGCAGAGGGTTTCTTATCAGTACATACATTACCTGAGAGTGATACCAGTTCCACATCAAGCTGGCCTGTTATAAAATCGCAAATGGCCTCAGATGCAATGGTTGCCATGTTCATACCCATGGCATCCTTGGTATCGAAGCTGAACCTGAGATATACATTGTTCCCTGCCACAAAGGGCATCACGTCAAGCAGTTCCCCGAACCTGGTGGTCCCGGATGCCTTTGCCTTCATGGCCTCGAAGTTCCCGGGATCATTGACCCAGTCAACGAACTCCCTGGCCCGGACCACATCCTTTACTGTGAAAACAGGTGCACGGGTCATGCCGTCATTGAAAATCCTAACATTGGTACCGCCACATGCCGAGATTACCGAACAGCCCCGGTTAGTGCTGGCTACCAGTGCCCCTTCTGTGGTGGCCAGGGGTAAGTAATAATTCCCGCATGCATATTCACCATTGATAGTAACAGGCCCGGCCATTCCAAGAGGTATCTGGATTGCCCCGATCATGTTTTCAATATTGCGTTTTGCAGCTTCTGTTTCATCGATGGAGAATCTGCCCACATTATCAAGTTTCGTATCAGTTATGCGCTCTGCCGCTTCTCTCCTTATATCCACTGCTTCTACAACATCCATGAACTGGTCAATGGCATGGAGTTTCATCTCTCCTTTTACTACCTTTTGTATGATCTCATCTTTTGACAACCCCTTATCATGGTTCATGCAAATACTGTTATGCAGTAATCTATTTAACTTTGGCGAAAAACGACATTAGTGATTTTCAGGGATAACTGGAAATGGCTTGAATCAAATAGACTGGCAATTCGACTAAATTAAGTATATAAACAAATAAGCAGATACAAGGATATAGAAAAAACGCATAGCATATTTATACAATACATAATTATATTTAAGGAGAATAACGTGGCAGATACTAATAACAATGATTCAATGCATAATTATATTTAAGGAGAATAACGTGGCAGATACTAATAACAATGATTCCGGATCCACTGATGACGTTCTGGGTGGACTTGATATTAAATCCACCGCCGATGTCCAGGTTCCTGAGGCCCTGATCGACCAGGTGATAGGCCAGGAACATGCAGTGGAAGTAGTAAAAAAGGCGGCCACACAGCGGCGGCATGTTATGATGCTGGGTACACCTGGTACCGGCAAGTCAATGCTGGCCAAGGCCATGGCAGATCTTCTGCCAAAAGAAGAATTGCAGGATGTCCTGGTATATAATAATCCTGAGGACAACAATACACCTAAGATCAGGGTAGTGCCTGCCGGTAAGGGCAAGGAGATAGTGGACGCCCACAAACTGGAAGCAAGAAAACGGATGCAAGCCCGCAACATGTTCATCATGATATTCGTGTTCGGCATAATTATCTACGCATTTTATACCGGAACGCTGATCTGGGGTATCATTGCTGCCATACTGATCTTCATGGTCATGCGCCAGTTCATGCCAAAAGAAGAGGCATACATACCAAAACTCCTGGTATCCAATGCAGATAAGGAAAAAGCCGCATACGTGGATGCCACAGGTGCACATGCCGGTTCCCTGCTGGGTGATGTGAGGCATGACCCTTTCCAGAGCGGAGGCCTGGAAACCCCTGCCCATGACAGGGTGGAAGGCGGAGCCATACATAAGGCGCATAAAGGTGTGCTGTTCATAGACGAGATCAATACCCTTGGGCTGGAATCCCAGCAGAACCTGCTGACAGCCCTGCAGGAGAAAGAATTTTCCATCACAGGCCAGAGTGAGCGTTCTTCAGGTGCGATGGTAAAGACAGAACCTGTTCCATGCGATTTCACCATGGTCACTGCCGGTAACCTTGATGCCTTAAGGGGAATGCACCCGGCACTGCGTTCAAGGATCAAGGGTTACGGTTACGAGGTCTACATGAGCGATACCATCCCTGACAATAGCGAGAACAGGCAAAAACTTGTCAGGTTCGTGGCACAGGAAGTGCTAAGGGATGGTAAAATACCCCATTTTGACAGTAGTGCCACAAAAGAGATCATCCTGGAAGCAAGGCGCCGGGCAGGCAGAAAAGGACACCTAACCCTGAAACTGAGGGACCTGGGCGGTCTTGTCAGGGTTGCGGGTGATATTGCGCACTCTGAAAATGCTGATATGACACTCGCAGAACATGTGCTTAAGGCAAAGAGCATTGCCAGGTCTGTGGAACAGCAGCTCGCCGACCAGTACCTTGAACGGAGAAAGGATTACAAAATGTTCGAACAGGAAGGCAGCCAGGTGGGAAGGGTTAACGGCCTTGCTGTTATGGGAAGCGATTCCGGGATCATGCTTCCGATAATGGCAGAGGTGACGCCTGCCCAGTCCAGTTTAGAAGGCCGGATAATAGCTACTGGTATGCTCAAGAAGATCGCCAGGGAAGCTGTTGATAATGTATCAGCCCTGATCAAGAAGGTGAGTGGCAAAGACACCAGGTCAATGGATGTACATATCCAGTTCATCGGTACCTATGAAGGGGTGGAAGGCGACAGTGCATCCATCAGTATAGCTACTGCGGTGCTGTCAGCTTTCGAGAACATTCCGGTTGACCAGTCAGTGGCCATGACCGGGTCCCTGTCAGTAAGGGGTGACGTGCTTCCTATTGGCGGAGTAACCTACAAGATAGAGGCTGCGGCCCAGGCTGGTATCAAGACCGTGATCATACCCAGATCAAACATGGGTGATGTCATGATCGAGGATGAATACAAGGACAAGATCGAGATCGTCCCTGTGAGCAATATCACCGAGGTACTGGAGAAAAGCCTTATCGGGCCTGAAAAGAAAGACCTGATCAAGATCATAAAAAAATCATACGCCTTTCCCAAGCTGAACCTGGGCCTGACTGATAATATTCCAGGGTCACTGGTGCCGGTACATCAATAGGCAGGGATATACTTTGAACACTTCACAGGTTGATTTCCATGACATCAGGGTACTGAAAAGTTCAGGACTTGGCATTTTTATCGATAACGGTGAGATAGAACAGATATCAAATAACTATACCAGTGGAACAGCATGCCGTGCACTGGTCAACGGGTCGTGGGGTATTGTCTCATCCGACAACACCAGAGACCCTGAAAGCATGCTTTTTTCAGCAGCAAAGCTATCCAGCCAGGCACATAGAAGGTCTCCAAGACCGGATATCGATCTGGCCAGGGTGGAATCTCCTTTGATACATGACCTTCCGGTAGTTGAAAAGGACCCTGCCGATATTCCAATTGAGGAGAAAGTAGAACTTCTGCTTGATATCCACAAACGGGCAAAGGTACAGGATGTGTCAAGTTCCACTGTAATGTATTCAGAAAGTGTGACCGAAGTGGAATATAGTAACTCCGAGGGTGTGGAGGTTTCATACAGCCTGGTTCGGACAGGGTTTGCAGTAACTGCCGTGGCTTCACGCAATGGCGTGTTCCAGATGGGCAGGGAGAGCAAGTTCAATGTGTGCGGGTATGAACTGTTCGACAGGTACGATGCACTGGAGCTGGCAGAGACGGCAGGGAATACTGCAAGGGACCTGTTATCGGCAAGTGTACCAAAAGGCGGCAGGATGCCTGTGATACTTGACCAGGAACTGGCAGGTGTGTTCATCCACGAGGCCGTGGGTCATGCAGCAGAGGCAGACCATGTGGCAGAGGGTAATTCCATCCTTGCAGGCTTAATCGGCAGCCAGATCGCTTCTTCCTGTATAACTGTCATAGACGACCCTTCCATGCACGGGTATGGCTACTATCCTGTTGATGACGAAGGAGTGGAATCCAGGCCCGCCACACTGATAGAAGAGGGCGTGCTGAAGTCGTACCTGCATAGCAGGGAGACAGCTGCACTATTTCCGGATACCGGCCGGCCTGGTAATGCCAGGTCCCAGGGGCTTTCAAGACCCATTATCAGGATGAGCAATACTTATATCGAGAATAGTGATTCCTCTTTCGGGGAGATGTTATCTGAGATAAAGGACGGTATTTACCTGATCGGCAGTCGCGGGGGACAGGTGAATCCGGGCGAGGGTGTGTTCCAGTTCAATGCAGAGCGCGGGTTTTTGGTGGAGAACGGTGAACTGACCACGCCTGTAAGGGATGTTTCACTGTCAGGACATACACTGGATATCTTAAAGCACATACAGATGGCTGCCGGTGATATGAAAATGACCTCTGGCAGGTGCGGCAAAGGCGGGCAGCTTGCGCCTGTGTGCGATGGGTCGCCGCATATCCTGGTCTCAGAGGCAACGGTGGGGGGAAGCGGATGAGTAGTGATATCAATATTATTTATGACATGGCCAAAAAGGCGCAAAAAGCTGCAGAGCGCTCAGGTGCCGATGAGGTGGAAGTATTCGGGCTTATGGCCAGCAGTGTCAATGTGGACATCCAGCTGGACAGGATCGACCTTGCAAAGGAAAGTTTTTCAAAGGGAATTGGTGTCAAGGCAATAGTGAATGGTGCAGTGGGTTTTTCGTCCACAAATGATCCGGCACGCATCATAGATGCAGCAAAATCCGCCACAAGTTCGGCCAGGGTACGGCGCGGCGACCCTGACTGGACAGGACTGCCGCAGGCTTGTGATTACAGGGCGGTAAAAGGCATCCACGATCCCAGGATAGCCAATATAGATATAGAAACCTGCATCGACCTGTCCATGAAGATGATCGATGGGGCGGTATCGCTGGATGATGCAAGACCCACGTCAGGCAAGTTCACGTGTCTGGGGTCAGATTATGTGATACTGAACTCCAATGGTGTTGAAGTGAGGGAAGCTTCCACAAGGATCGATGGTTTTATTGAGTGCCGGGCAGGGGATGGTAATGAGATATCCACTGCTTACGAGTTCGATATCTCCCGTAACCTTGATATTGATTTTTTCCATATAGGCAGTGAAGCTGCCAGACAGGCACTGGAAGGTGTAGGCAGTGTGGGTGTCGATACATGCAGGACCGACGTGCTGCTTAAACCAAGTGCAATAGCCGATATTCTGGAAAGTACATTTCTCAATTCGTTAAACTCCGAGAATATCCAGAAGGGGCGCTCGGCACTGGCAGGTAAATTAGGAGAGAAAATAGGTGCCAACGGTCTGGATATTGTGGATGACGGGCTGCTGGAGGGTGGTATAGGATCGGCCCGCTCGGATGATGAGGGAACACCGTCAAGGACCAACCGCATCCTGGAGAACGGTGTGCTTGGTACTTACCTGTATGATAAATATACGGCAGGTAAGGATGGTGTGGAGTCTACAGGCAGTGCGGTGAGGAATAATTATGCCCAGACCACTTCCATTGATGCCAGGAACCTGAAGATAGAGTATCCGGCCAGCGATATTATTGCTGAGACGCAAAAAGGCGTGCTGGTAGGTTCGGTTATCGGGGCTCATACAGCCAATCCCATCTCAGGGGATTTCAGTGTGGAAGCCCGCAATTCGTTTTTAGTCGAGGACGGGGATATAGGCAGCCCGATCAGGTCCATGATGGTGACAGGGAATGTGTTCGAACTGCTGCATAATATTTGCGGTGCAGGCCGTGACACGAGGGTACTGGGTAATATTATTACGCCTACGGTGAAGGTATCAGGCTTGAAGATAGTGGGATAATAATATCGGAAAAAGGGGGGTGGACCTTTGAAAGTCTGTATGGTAATACCGTCGTACTGGGCACGGGAAAGCAAGGATGGCTGGATAGCCGGAGATGCTGTGTATGACCATCCCACCCCCCTGGATGAGGACGGTACACTGCTAAGAGCTCTGCAAAGCCTGGATGTGCTGGAAGATAAGGATTTCCAGGTGGTGGTGATCGCTGCGGCTACGGCAGGGGATATTGAGGACAGGGTTGAGGACAAGGTAGCTGGTATTATCGATGAAGCTTCCTGGACTGTCGATGTGGATATTAAGCTGTTCGCTTCGTCCCACCTGGGAGAGATATATGACTTGCTGCAAAGTCGGGGCATAGATGAATATGTTCCACTGCTGCAAAGCCGGGGCATGGATGAATATGTTCCCTTGCTGCAACTCAGGGGATATTCAAATATCCGCAACCTGTGCCTTTTTATTCCCCACATACTGGGTTCGGATCTGGCTGTACTTATCGATGACGACGAGGTATTCGAGGACACGCAGTTCATAAGGAAGGTAAAGGAGTTTATGGGCAGTGTGGTGGGGGACAGGACCGTCCATGCAGTGGCCGGGTATTACCTTCAGTCAGATGGAGACAACAGTACCCGGAAAAAACGCAGCCCCTGGATGGAATACTGGGGCCAGTACAAGGTTATGGACGAGGGCTTTGACAGGATAATACGGACAGAACCCAGGTTGAAGGAGACGCCATTTGTGTTTGGCGGGAATATGGTCATACACAGGGAGCTTTTCACTGTGGTGCCATTCGACCCTGGTGTTCCCAGGGGTGAGGACATAGATTACCTGATAAATGCCAGGATGTTCGGTTTCTCATTCTTCCTGGACAATAAGCTGTCCATCAGGCACCTGCCTCCGTCCAAGTCCCATCCAGTGTGGATGCAGTTGCGTGAAGATATATACCGTTTCATTTACGAGCGGGCGAAACTGGAAGGGCAGGTGGTAAAAGAGGGAATGGTAAAAGTGTCTCCGGAAGACCTGGACCCGTACCCTGGCAGGTTCTTAAGAAGTGACCTTGAGGAAAAGGTCGAGGGTGCGTGCAGACTGCTGTCAGAAGAGTATCTTGAGCAGGGCGATACCGCTGGCAGTGAAGAGGCACTGCAAAACATTGAGCTGGCCAGGACCGATGCAGTGCCTGTATCCAATCCTTTCCAGGACCTGTGTGAGTTACAAAAACGCTGGAAGGGGCTGATGGAG
>PYCK01000120.1 GCA_009649835.1 Candidatus Methanocomedens sp.
TTAACAACCCCTTCTTTAAATTCAGCAAGATCCTGCGTTATATTCATAAGACCCCCTGTATCTTCCTGTTTTGTGATCGTCTCCCCATCCTGCACCACCTTGCCGGAGGGAATTTCAACCCCCCGGACAGTAGCATTGTGGAGGACCAACGTGTCATTCCCAATGATGCAGTCAAATACAACAGCCCCGAATCCGATAAAGCACCCCTCACCTATCAGGCAGGGTCCGTGCACAATACTCCCATGAGCAAGGGACGTGCTGCTGCCTATCAACACTTCAGAATTAGAAAGAGCATGGATCACCACATTGTCCTGTACATTGCTGCCGCTCCCGATAACAATTGAAGAGCCCGGCTCATCTGCCCTGATAACCGCATTCGGAGCCACGAATACATCATCTGCAATGGTTACGTCTCCCACTATCACCGCGGTTTCAGATATCCAGGCGGTTTCACTTATCCTGGGCTGCTGTTTCTGTGGATTTTGTATCAATATTCAGATCACCTCATATTCCTGCAGCGGCTTTACAACGAAACTTTCCTTAGCAGTTTTGACCACTGCTGCGGTCGCTGCCTTAAAGCCGGCAAGTGTTGTGATATACGGGATATCCGTATACTTCGTCAACTGCGCCGAAACCGCTGCCACGTATTACGGTGCTATCTTCAGGCACCAGTATTGCTTTTTTCATAGTATATCAAGTACAACTTGATGTACTCAAGAAAATCCGACCGAAGGGAGGATTTTGTTCTGATCATCCCGGTTATTGTCTTATTTTTGTCCTATTTTGACCAGTTCTGCATTAACAGCAATATATCCTCATCCAGGTCAGAACAGTGGTTTTGGTATAGCAAATGCCATTGGATCATGACTAACAGAGTCCTGTGCAATGAGATGATATGATAAATTATGACAAGTTATTTAAACATGTTGGCTTATTATGAGAACCACATCCAATCAAAACATAAGGTGTAAAACATGTTAAAAGCCGGAAGTTTCATAATAGCAGAACTGGAAAATGTGCATATCACCATAAGCAAAGATCGAGGGTCCTGCTTACATCCAGATCCATGCACCATGCTGCACGGGATGGAAATTCGAAACCTCTAAGACTGTTGAGGTTGGAAGACTGGCTGTGGAGACCGCACTCTGGCCGATGTATGAGATGGTTGACGGAATGATCGGGAAGGTGAAGAAGATCAGGGATCGCAAACCTGTGGAAGAATATCTGAGGATGCAGGGCAGGTTCAAGCACCTGTTCACCATGGAGGGCGGCGATGAGGAGATTGCCAGGATTCAGGCTATCGCAGACTGGAATGCAGAACACTTCGGGCTTGAATAATTAAAAAAAGTGCCCCATATATTACAAATCTATTGGATCATCATAACATAAAAAGGATAACACAATGACGCAGGTAAAAATAACAGACACCACTTTAAGGGATGCACACCAGTCCCTCATCGCGACCAGGATGCGAACACGGGACATGCTCCCAATAGCTGAAAAGCTTGATGAGGCGGGTTTTTTCTCTCTTGAGGTATGGGGCGGCGCCACCTTTGATTCCTGCATCCGGTATCTGAACGAGGACCCCTGGGAGCGGTTACGAAGTTTGAAGGAAATTATCAAGGATACGCCCCTCCAGATGCTTCTCAGGGGCCAGAACCTGGTAGGATACCGGCATTATGCCGATGACGTTGTGGTCAAATTTGTGGAAAAGGCAGCCGAGAACGGTATCGGTGTCTTCAGGATATTTGATGCGGTCAATGATATCAGGAACATGGAGGTATCCATTAGAACCGCAAAGAAATGCGGTGCACATGTGCAGGGTACCATCAGCTATACCACCAGCCCTGTACACACTACCGAAAGCTTTGTGGAATTTGCCCATGAACTGGCATCACTGGAATGTGATTCCCTGTGTATCAAGGACATGGCCGGTCTTATTGCACCCAAGGATGCCTATACTCTTATCAGATCCTTGAAAAAAGAAGTAGGGCTGCCTGTTGACCTGCATTCCCACAGTACCAGCGGCATGGCCCTTATGAGCTATATGGCGGCCTGCAAGGCAGGCGTGGATATCCTTGATACCGCCATTTCACCCTTTGCAGGTGGTACATCCCAACCTCCCACCGAGACCGTGGTGGCAGGCCTGAAAGAGACAAAATGGGATACTGGACTGGACCTTGCTAAGCTCATCGATATCAAAGCCTATTTTGAAGAGATCAAAGAAAAATACCGGGGTATCCTGGACCCCATTTCAGAGAAGACCGATACCAGGGTGCTGGTCTACCAGGTACCGGGCGGTATGCTGTCTAACCTTGTTTCCCAATTAAAGGAACAAAACGCCATTGACAGGTTTGATGAGGTGCTGGAAGAGATGCCACGCGTCAGGGAAGACCTTGGATATCCGCCGCTGGTCACACCCACAAGCCAGATCGTGGGCACCCAGGCTGTGCTGAATGTCCTGATGGGGGAGAGATATAAGGTCATTCCAAAGGAAGTTAAGGAATATGTGAGGGGTATGTACGGCAGATCTCCTGCCCAAATTAATAAGGAGATCATGGTCAAGGTGCTGGGTGATGAGCAGCCTATAACCTGCAGGCCAGCCGACTTGCTTGAGCCTGAACTGGCCAGGCTGGAAGAAGAGGCCAGGGAACTGGGTCTGGTCAAGAAGGAAGAGGATGTGCTGACCTATGCCCTGTATCCCCAGGTGGCTCCCAAATTCCTGAGAGGGGACGCAGTGGAAGAAGAACTGACCCCTGCAGTCCAGGATGCTGTCCAGGCCGGAGCCCGGCCGGTATACAACCAGTTCAAGGTTGTAGTGGACGGGGAGGTCTTCCAGGTGGAGGTCGAACCTACCGGTGAGATGGTTATACAGGAAAACAAGCCTGCACCTTTGCCTTCAGTTGAAGGGGGAATAAAAAGCAGTATGCAGGGTATGGTGCTGGGACTAAAGGTCAAACCCGGTGATGCGGTACAGGAAGGGGATGTTGTGGCAGTTATCGAGGCTATGAAAATGGAGAATGACATTCATTCTTCACACAGCGGCATTGTCAGGGAGATTTTTGTGAAGGAAAGCGACTTTGTGGCTGCCGGTGACATTATCATGGTTGTCAGTTAGAGGTGATCCTGATGTTTGAGAAGATACTGGTGGCAAACAGGGGCGAGATCGCTATAAGGGTAATGAGGGCCTGCCGCGAGATGGATATAAAGACCGTGGCTGTATATTCAGAAGCTGACAAGCACGCATTATTTGCAAAATATGCTGATGAGGCCCACTATATTGGTCTGCCCCCGGCCAGCCAGAGTTACCTGAGGAGCGACCGTATAATTGACATAGCCGAGAAAACCGGAGCCCAGGCCATCCATCCCGGATATGGGTTTTTGTCTGAAAATATTGCCTTTGCAAGTGAATGTGAGAAAGCGGGTATTGTTTTCATCGGGCCATCCAGTGCTTCTATCGAGGCCGCAGGCAGTAAGATAACCGCGCGCAAGACCATGGAAAATGCAGGAGTTCCTGTCATTCCGGGCATATCTGAAGGCATAGAGGATACATCCCTGGCCGTTGATGGTGCACAGGAAATAGGGTATCCGGTCATTGTAAAGGCTGCAGCAGGCGGCGGCGGGATCGGGATGAAGATAGCAGGTAATGATGCCGAACTCATAGGTGCGATCGAGTCCACACGCAAGGTGGCACAATCCACGTTCGGGGATTCGACCATTTTCATGGAAAAATATCTGAGCCAGCCCAGGCACATCGAATTTCAAATAATGGCCGATTCACATGGCAATACTGTCCATGTGAATGAGAGGGAGTGTTCTATACAGAGGCGGCACCAGAAACTCATAGAGGAGTCCCCATCTCCAGTAATGACACCTGAACTGAGAGCCAGGATGGGTGCGGCAGCCATAAAAGCTGCAAAGGCTATAGATTATACCAATGCGGGTACTGTGGAATTCATGTATTCCAACGGGGAGTTCTATTTCCTGGAAATGAATACCAGGCTCCAGGTAGAACATCCCATAACAGAGATGGTTACGGGCCTGGACCTTGTCAGGGAACAGATATTTATTGCGGGCGGTGAGACACTGGACTGGAAGCAGGAAGATATAAAGATCAACGGGTGGGCAATGGAATGCAGGATCAATGCCGAGGACCCGTTAAATGATTTTGTCCCCTCACCTGGCAAACTCCTGCGCTACAGGTCTCCGGGTGGCCCGGGGATCAGGGTGGACAGCGGTGTGCATACTGGTTATACCATATCCCCATTCTATGATTCCATGATCTCCAAATTAATATCATGGGGCCGTAACAGGACAGAAGCCATCGAAAAAATGAGGCGTGCACTGTATGAATACATAATTTCAGGCGTGACAACCAATATTCCTTTCCATAAGGCCGTATTGAGGGACCCCCATTACTTAAAGGGTGAACTGTCAACCCACTTTATCGAGGATTTTGATATAATGTCCAGTGTAAAGGACGTGGTTGAACAGGAGAAGGAAAAAGGAGCGACCCTGGCCTCAGCCATAGGCGCAGATGATCATAAGATCGCTGCTATATCCGCTGCAGTGAGGACATATGTCAGCGGCAGGGAGAATATTTCATCTAATAAATCCAGTAGGTAATTATGGGTCACAGGGAAGATATCCTGGATATCCTCAGGACGAATGATGGGGTGTACACATCGGGTGAGGAACTTGCCGATATATTAGGTATATCCAGGACAATGATATGGAAGTATATCGTATCACTGCGAGAGGATGGATTTGTTGTGGAATCCGTGACCAACCGCGGTTACAGGTTGGTAAGCACACCTGATCTGTTGCTGCAGGGTGAAGTGCAGAGGAACTTGAATACTGATTTCATCGGTAAACAGATGTATTATTTTGATGAGATCGATTCCACTAACCGTAAAGCCAGGGAACTGGCCCCCGGCTGCCCTGACGGTACCCTCATTATAGCTGAGCGGCAATTAGAAGGCAGGGGAAGGATGGGCCGGGAATGGTATTCCCCACAGGGCGGGATATGGTTATCCCTTATCTTGAAGCCTGACATCTCGCCTGACCACATCTACCGGTTGACATTGGTGGCGGGCGTATCAGTAGCCGAAACACTGGCCGGTATGGGGATTGCAGCACAGGTAAAATGGCCCAATGATATTATCATACATGAGAAAAAGGTCTGCGGGATACTGACAGAAGTGGATGCCGAGATGGATGCGGTGAACTTTGTGATTGTCGGGATCGGGATAAATGCCAATATTGAACTTGACATGCTGCCATCGATATTGGGCGCCAGTTCCACATCGCTCAAGGAAGATACGGGTGGTGATATTGACAGGGTCATGCTTGTCCGGCGATTGCTGGAGCGGTTCGAACAGGATTATACCACGTTTCTAAACGGGGATTTCAATTCTATCCTGAAACGCTGGAGGGAACATTCGGCGACCTTGAACCGCAGGGTGAGGATTATCACCAGGTTCAAGACAATTGAGGGTGAAGCTGTGGGTATCGACCACGATGG
>PYCK01000121.1:0-5950 GCA_009649835.1 Candidatus Methanocomedens sp.
ATTGAGTATTTGTTATCAATATTGATAACAAATGTTGATTAAGTGTCAGACTAGAGAGGCAGTCCAATAATTACTGTTAGTAACCAATCTCTTGCTCATTTTGATTTAAAGCTCCAATTCG
This sequence comes from Candidatus Methanocomedens sp., assembly GCA_009649835.1. Classification (GTDB taxonomy): domain Archaea; phylum Halobacteriota; class Methanosarcinia; order Methanosarcinales; family Methanocomedenaceae; genus Methanocomedens_A. The sequence continues at coordinate 122 of PYCK01000121.1, forward strand.
TCTCCTTTTCATTTGGATTTTAAATAACTGGACAGCATCTAAACACTGGAGAAGTCCATTGCTTCGGCTGACATGATCGCTATGATGCTGCCGCCGGGGGAGTAGAGGGTGAAAATATAAAATTTATGGAATCAGTTAAAACTTCATTCAATATCCTCTTTGAGTTCGTCTTCACCATACCTGATGCAGATGCCCATTTTGCCGAACTCATGAAGGATACCCCGAAGGGGAATTCCTGTAATATCAGTGGCTTCCCTTATTGTTATCTTTCCTTCTTGGTAGAGTTTGGCGGCATCTTTTAGTTCGCTGTCGTGCTCACAATCCATAAGAACTCGCTTTTTCAATTATAACCCCTCAACAACCTTCCGCACATCCTCATAAACACCCACACTCAGCCACATAACCCGCGCCAGTTTTTCCAGAGCATCCAGCCCCTCATCCCTGGATATTAGCCCAACCTACCGATCATGGCAAGATGGATTAACTAATCTGAATTGCTAACTGTCATTTCTCCTGCAGAGCCCACTGGATGTCCACGTCCAGGTCCTCTTTTTCATACCTGAACGGAATATTTCGTACTTTAAGTTCCTCAAGGGCTGCCCTGTAGGTTATTCCTGCCTTGCCTGCTGCCTTCCACAGGGATATCCTGCCCTCGGAATAGGATTCACTTATCATTAAATCGATGTCAACTTTTCCATTGTTCCTTCTGAATAATACTCTATACTATACGGTTTCAGATTCAAGATAACATATTCGGGATCATCCGGGCCAGAGAAGTAATTCTCAAGCATTGGATCCCAGAATTCATTTTTTGACTTTTCGTCATCAAGGATCTCGATTTCAGTATCCATTACGACATAAGGCTTATCCACATCTTCAAAGTCTTTTCCATTCCAGGTTGCAATACAGCCTTTTGGATTATTTTTAATATGTGACATCTTTACAGAGCTTTTATGTGTAGCTATCTTCATCGACAGGTCAGGAAAACCAACCGTCGCTATATATCTAACCCTGGGAACAGGATGCGGCTCGCTTTGAACAGTTGCAAACGCCGATATATTTACTCCACCGATCACATCAAGAATCTTATCTTTTAATTCCATTAAAATCACTCCTACTCAACAGAAGTTTTTACTAATCCTATATACGTTTGTCGATTATAAAAAGCAAATAGTGCCGGAGCTTGCTGATATGGACTGACCTGAGGGGATTTTAGAGAAATGGTATACTCCATAGAAATTATACCATGCCCGAATATAGCGATTCAAGCCTATGGCAAGGATGGATATTACATCCAGGTACAATTATTGGATTTTGTGCAGTAATACTGGCTTTATTTCGCCAGGCTTTCCCTCAGCACTTCCATCCCGCGCTCCAGGGCCTCATCGATCTTCCCCGCATCAGGACCCCCGCCCTGTGCCAGTTCAGCCCTGCCGCCGCCGCCGCCGCCAACGACCTTTGACATCTCCCTTACAAGGTCACCTGAGTTTGCACCATTTTCCAGCGCCTTATCCCCGGCCGCTGCCACAATCTTTGCCCCGCCCAGCTCGCTTGCCAGCAGTGCAACTACATCGGATTCTTTAGTGAACTCGGCAGCCGCCTTTACCAGCTCTTCGATATCTGCCCCGGGCAGGGTACGGGCTATAACCCTGAATCCGCCAATGTCCACTGCATCTGAAATCAACGAATCCACTCTTGCCGAGGCCAGGTCTTCCTTAAGCCTGGCATTCTCCTTCTTGAACTCCTTCCATTCATTAAAGAACCTGGCAGTGGTCTCTGGCAGGTGTTCAGGTGCAACCTTCAACTCATCGGCGCTCAGGCGCAGCAGGTCGTCCAGTTCCTGCCAGCGCTTAACTGCCGCCTCGCCTGCCGCATACTCCAGCCGCTCCACACCGTCCTGTATCCGCTCGGTCTTCAGGATCTTAATGGGACCGATAAGACCGGTATTGCTTACATGGGTACCGCCGCACGCCTCTACGTCATCCCCCACCTTGAGCACCCGTATCTGCTTGCCCGGCGGCACACCGCCCTGGTACAGCACAAACCCGTACTTCTGCTCGGCTTCGGTCCTGTCCATCCAGGTGATCTCCACAGGGATATTGGCCATCACTGTCTCGTTGGCTATAAGTTCGATCTCCTTGAGTTCTTCATTGGTGATGCGTTTGAAATGGGACAGGTCCAGACGTGCCCGCTCAGCACTCTTCTGGGCACCGGCCTGCCAGATATGGTTACCCAGCACCTTCTTGGCGGCATCGTTCACCACATGAGTAGCAGTATGGTGTCGCATGTGGGCCAGCCGTCTCCCTCTATCCACAGCCCCGTCCACTATGTCCCCCGGTTCCAGGTCGATCATATCCTCGAAAATAGTATGAAAAATCACGCCCTGCTCTATCAGGACATCAACCACCTGGTAGGTGGAATTCCCTTTGGTGATGATACCGTGGTCATGAGGCTGCCCACCGCCCTCAGGATAGAACTGGGTCCTGTCAAGTATGATATTACCGTCAATAACTGCCACGACCTTTGCCTGGAATTCAAGCTCATCAGGCTGGTAATAATACGACCTCTCTGTGTCTGGCAGGTTCTCTATACCGGGAATAACTTGTTCAACCTCTTCCTTATCCTCTGCCTTGCTGTGGCTTTCAGCCACAAGTGAGTAGAATGTATCTGGCAGGTCTATCCTCAACCCAATCTCCTTTGCCACATCTGCCGTGATCTCAGGAGATATGCCGTGGGTGTCGTACATCTGGATGATCTCATCCAATGGGAATTCCTCGCCCTTATCCATATAATGTCGTGCGCTCTTTGCAACCAGCCGCCGCCCACGCTCCAGGGTATCAGCATACTTGTCCTCCTCCCTGTCAAGTATCTCCACAATTGTTCCGAGACGCTCACTGAACTCGGGATACTCGGGCAGCTTGTCTATCTGCATGGTGACGATGTCTGATAGCGGTACATCCATGCCTGCCTCAGCCATAAGCCGGAGGGTCCGGCGCAGTACCAGCCGTGCCAGGTATCCTGCCTTTACATTGGATGGGATGATACCGTCCCCGAACATAAATGCCAGGCACCTGCTGTGGTCAGCGATGGCGTATACCCTTTCCACAGGTTCCATAATAGCTTGCAGTTCCTCAACCGGAATGCCTATCTCGGCCGCCACTTTCTTGCGCAGTTCCATGAGGTTGGCCTGCCCTGTGATATCCATCAACCCGGCAAGCTTTGCGTTTTTGGCCAGGATATTGGCATATTCGGGGTCGTCCAGCCTGTGCTCTACACCTGCAATGTCCATTAGTTCACTGACTACCTCCGGGAACACAGCATCATAGATGGTGGGCGAACCCTTGCTTGCCCATACGAATCTCTCAAGACCGTAACCCGTGTCCACGATGTAGTTGTCCATCTTCACATACGGGTCTCCCTTGATCATGATGTCGCCGCCCTTTTTCTGCTGCAGGTCCATGAACACCAGGGTGGCTACTTCAAGCCCGCCCACCAGCACTTCCACGCAGGGTCCGGCATTACCGCCGCCGGCCCAGGGTTCTTCCTTATAGGTCACGGCATTGGGGTCTGTGCCCAGGTCATTTAGCAGGGCATCGCAATATTCTACTGTCTCGTTCTTCCAGTAGACCTCTTTTTTTGGATTATTAAAAGCATGATGCGCCATCATCTCGAAGTTTGTGAGATGGCGGCCGCTGCGTCCTACTGAATCAAGGTCAGGTAAGCGGATGCACGGCTGGCTGATGGTAAGGGGATTGGCTGGAGGTGGTACCATTCCGGAGGTGACGAATGGCTGGAAATCGGCAATACTTGCAATGGTGAGGTAGATATCATCCCGCCACCTGGCAATTACAGGATACCTGTCCACCCTTGTATGGTTGTGCCCCTCGAAGAAGGAGAGGAACTTTTCCCTCATCTGCGAGAGGTCGTACTGCTTTGTGAAGACCGGATTACCTATGAATGAGTACGGGTCGCACGGTGCGTCTCCGCATGTTATTCTGTCCGGGTCCCGTGTCCAGTATGCACTACCGCATTTTGAGCAGATTTTTCTCTCAAAGCCGTTCTCAAAGAAATAATCAAGTTGGTATTCGTCCTCAAGCATAGTATTCCCTGTATTGGTTATGGTGGGATTTTAATGGTCTTTATAATGAAAAGGTTTGCGCAGGAAGACCATATCAGGATGTTTTAATTATTGTTTTTATTGCATCTGCATTTTCCCGGGTGGACTGGGAGTGCGGTTGTTCGAGCAGTGGGTTGGGGTTTGGTGTAGTATGGATGAGCTGGGTTTTGTTTGCATCTTTTTTTATGGATATGTGATAATTTCCGCAGGTTTTATCGTTTATGCCGCAGTAAATAACTTATTCTTGATTATCCAAACAAATTTTATTAATTGATACAACATATCGGGATGAAAAATGTCAGAATCAGAAATAAATATACAAAACGTGGTTGCATCGACCAAATTAGCAGATAGTTTTGATCTTGTTAAAATAGAGTCAGCACTGGAAGGCGCAGAATACAATAAAAAAAAATTTCCTGGTATGGTTTACAGGGTAACCAATCCCAAAGCAGCCTTTTTAATTTTCACTTCAGGGAAAGTAGTCTGTACAGGCGCAAAGAACGTTGAAGATGTGAAAACTGTCATAAAGAACCTGGGAGATAAGATCGAGTCTCTCGGTATCAGTGTCGACAAAAACCCCGAGATAACCATCCAGAATATCGTGGCATCAGCAGACCTGGGCGCAAAGTTGAACCTTAATGCAATTGCAATCGGATTTGGCTTTGAAAACATTGAATATGAACCCGAGCAATTTCCGGGACTTGTCTACAGGATCGCTTCCCCAAAGATCGTGGTGTTGATATTCAGTTCAGGAAAACTGGTCGTTACCGGAGGCAAATCGCCTAATGATTGCAATAGGGGAGTCGAGATCGTAAGGGAACAGCTTGAAGGCATGTCCCTGCTCTAAAGGTCACCAAACAGGTGTTTATCTTGTCATCGTATCGTGAGGCAGTGGCACAGAATTTTATTGTTGATAATGAAGTGAAGGACTTCATTAACAGGGAGGATCGTGACTTTCGGGTCTGCACATCATGTAGCGGTCCCGTACTGGTGCCCCTGGATATGGCCCGCGCCAAACCAAGTGATATCGAAATAAAGGTCGGTGACAATACACTGTTCGTGTCTATTGTCATGGCACGGTACACACGGCGTATACACAAGTCCATGCTTGAACAGTATATGTGGTTTTTGGAAAATGGCCAGAGATGTGAACTAGATTAAAACGGTACGCGGGAATTAAACCACTACGAGAGAAATAAGGAAATACTTCGAAACTGCTATGTGCGAATCCCGAAGGATGGCACGGCCTCGTAAGAATATTCCTGTAATTCAGGCTCTTCCCTGATGTGATATTTTCGCTGGTTACGGTTTCCCATCCGCTCAAGCTTGTTCTCCCTGTACATGCGGGAAAGGTACGTGGAGACAGTGCTCAGGTTGATATTGCCGTAGACCCTGTCGTAATCTCTTTTCACTTCAAGGGATGTGAACCACTGACCTGTGTATTCGAAATTCAGGAAAAGTTCAAGACGTTGTTTTATCGTGAGGGACTCGTTTTTCAGTCTGCTGTATTCTTCTTCAGCAATCTGTAGATTACGAGTCCCTACGATGTTTTGTGGTTTTTGTTGGGGTGGTTGGTTGATATAGTGTTTAGTGTAAGTCGGTTGGGTTTGTGGTTGAATTTGTGATTGTATCTGAGGTTGAATCTGTGGTTGAATCTGTGGTTGAATCTGTGGTTGAATCTGTGGTTGAATCTGTGGTTGAATCTGTGGTTG
>PYCK01000121.1:6050-6718 GCA_009649835.1 Candidatus Methanocomedens sp.
GTGGTTGAATCTGTGGTTGAATCTGAGGTTGAATCTGAGGTTGAATCTGAGGTTGGGTCTGAGGTTGGGTCTGAGGTTGGGTTTGTAGTGGCGTGTTCACAGCGGGCTGTGGGGCCTGCTGAACATGAAGTTGGGATGATCGTGCTGCTAATGCAGCATCATGTAAGCTCTTCAACTTATTCACAAGTTCCATTATGGACTCAGGTGCAGGATTTCCGTTGATCATGGAATTATAAATTGAACCATCGTCCATGGTTATTTCGAGCTTTATCTTCATCGTCCGTTCCTGTGTTATTTTTAATAACAGGAATCCAGCCGCCCATCCCCTCAGATAGCAGCCGGGTTCCCATGCTTCGGAAGTATTCCATCCCCTCCGATAGTTTGCTGACCGTTTTATCGTGAACTAGGAGTGAACTGTTATTCACGTAGTTAACAAGTGAACATGTATACAGCATAGTATATAAGCGTTTCAGTGGAAATGGGGGTGAATGTCGGTGTTTATAGCAATTAAGAAGTTTAACACTGTCTTTAACCAAAACAAACCAAATTTCTCATTACTTAATGAATTCACAGCACCACAACACATTAACTACATAAATATAATCGATTTTTAATCTATTCCTATTTTAACTATCTTTCCAATTGAAACAATTGGGTAGGCCATATAC
>PYCK01000122.1 GCA_009649835.1 Candidatus Methanocomedens sp.
TATGGGGATGCATGGTGACGTATAAGGATGTATAAGAATGCATAAGGATGCTTATCAATTGTATATTGCTGTTTGGAACTAAAAAATATGTGTTTATAATTTGATAATGCCGTTAATTACACAGTCCTTTTTGTAAAGGTTTATTATATGTTACGATACATTAGACTGTTATATATTGCGGAGGTAAAGAGAGGATGGAAGCACGGGATATTATTTTCTCAATAGTAATGATAGTGTCGTCCTTTGTATTAACATACAAGTGGATGACAAGATTCGCCTCAACGAATTATACAGCAGATGCCGTAATTGTACTTGCTGCAATGGTACTGATGGGTGCCCTGGCTGCAATGATACTGTCTGTGGATATCAGGTTAAGACGGATCGAGTCCATAATGGAATCAAATGAAAGGGCACTCAGGATCAACATCCAGAGCGTAGAAGAAAACCTGGATCGAAAACTCAATGTAGTTCTTAATAAAACCAACAATACAGTGGAAGAGATGTCAAAAAGGATGTACCGGTAAACCTAACCGGTAAATCCATCTTTCAGCATAATCCCGACCATTTCAATTGCTCTGGCGGCATCATCTACATCTTTTACTCTTCGTATATCGATATGGCCGTTCCTGTAAATCATAACCTGCCAGTTATCGAGCCTGAACCTTGCCACTCCCAATTTAGCAGAGCAGCGGCTCTCAGGCATTTCCAACTCCTTAAGGATACTGCACACGACATCCATATCCAGGCCACTGCCAAAACTGGATTCTGCGATAAATAAGGATGCGTCTACTATACAAGGTCTGGCCAGGAATATCTTTCTTACAGTACTCATCTGGAACACCATATAGCATGGTAGATATATTATGATTCGGGATAAGAACTAAATAATATTGGGACCAGATTTTTGTGCCCAAAATTTATATTGGTCTCAAGTTATTGATGAAAATCCCCTAATAATTCCTCAATCTTACTTGCGGTAGTATCCATTTTCATAAATAACGGCCCGAGATTGGAATTTGCACTTGCAAGTACAATAAAAAGGGCTTTTTCGCCTGCTTTTGTCATTACAAGTTTGCAGTGCTCGCATTCGATAACCACGCGGTGGGGAGTTCCCTGTTCCACCTGGCTGGAAATGATATCCGCTGCACTATGCACTGCAGAGCAGATGGCTGCAAGTGTATCAGGATTGTACCTTGCCGGGACCAGTGATGCCAGGTGGACACCAGACCGACTGGCAACAAGTGCTGCTTCAATACCCCCGGTTATTTTAAAACCAGTAAGTATTTCCATGAGATTTGCTTGCATATCAAACGTCATACTTAAAATTACATAACTGTTCTTAGCTTAAGGCAAATGTGGATTAAACGAAATATCCAACTGTATATACTCTTTAATAGACTTTAAATATAAGTCTACCGATAGAATTAATAGCATTTCAGGATGTATGAATGAATATTCGCAATATCTATATGGGGATGAAAAAAAATGGCAAGGGATTCTGTCGGAGTTATCTTCGGCAAGACCGGAACTCACGATTTCAGTTTCGCTGTACCAGATAGCACTCTGGTTAAGCGTACCGATTATGTAAAGGTCTGGCATGAAAGTGATGGCTGGACACTGGCACAGGTCATGTCAATGACCCGCAGTAGTGATGATTTTAAACTGGACCAGGCCGCCGATGCTGCAGGGGGCGCAAAGATGGAAAGCCCAAACAGCAAACTGGTAGCTGAGGCCACGGTAATCGGGGGGCGTGACCAGGAAGGATTGTTAAGGTCGCCCAGGACCCCGTTCTCACCAGGGGATAAGGTGTTTATAGCAGACCATGGCCTGATACGTTCCACACTTGGCCTGTCCCATGGTGAGGTGAATATGGGGCTGCTGGAAGGCCACGACATCAAAGTGTCCCTTGAAATGAACAGCCTCATCCAGAAACACTGTAGTATCCTCGCCAAGACCGGTAGCGGTAAATCATATACAGCAGGTGTCATACTGGAGGAGGTACTGGAACGGGATGTTCCACTGCTTATTATTGACCCTCACGGGGAATACAGTTCACTGAAAGAACCAGGCACTGATAACGCCCGGGATCTGTATAGTAAATTCGGTATATCTCCCAGGGGGTACGGGTCACAGGTCACAGTGTATACGCCTGCAAATAAAGTGCTTAACAAGGATGCTGATAAGGTGTTTCGGCTGGATGGCATGAACCTGAGTGCAAAGGACCTGATGCAGATACTTCCGGATGAGAAATCCAATAACCACCAAGGACTGCTGTATGAGGCTATTTCCATGATCAAGGCAGAAAAGGAGTTCTATGTCCTGGATGATATCATATTCGAGGTGGGGAACAACAAAAGCAAACTTAAGTGGAACGTTATTTCATCCCTGGAATCCCTGCGTGAGGCTGATATCCTTTCTGACCACCCTACTACTATCGAAGAGCTGTTCGCTCCGGGACGGGCATCTATCATTGACATGAAGGGGGTATCCCCCCAGTTCCAGGGTATGATAGTGGCAAAGCTGTGCAGTGACCTGTTCGAGGCCAGGAAGATGGGGGAGGCCCCACCAGGCATGCTTGTGGTGGAGGAGGCGCACAACTTCTGTCCTGAAAGGGGTTTTGATAAGACTGTAAGTACTGAGATTTTGCGTACGATCGCTTCGGAAGGCCGCAAGTTCGGGCTGGGCCTGATGGTTATCAGCCAGCGGCCTGCACGTATCGATAAGAATGTGCTGAGCCAGTGCAATACCCAGATCATCATGAAGGTGACGAATCCAAATGACCTGAAGGCCATCAGCAAGGGGCTGGAAGGTATCAGCAGCGAGGTGGAGGAGGAACTTAAGAGACTGCCGCCCGGGGTGGCCATGCTGGTGTCCAACGATATCGAGCGCCCGGTGCTGGTGGATATCAGGGTGCGCAAGAGCAAACACGGCGGGGAATCTGCGACTATATCAAGATCGGCTGCTGTGCGTCATCAAGCACCGGCAAAGCCAGCCAGGACTACGCAAAAACAGACTCCTATGCCGGTTCCACGTAAGGAAACCACTGTCCAGAAACGGGAAGGTGGCGGGTTGTTCAAAAAGGTGTTCGGGTCAGGGAAATGAAAACAAGAATTTCCTCCTTCGGCCGGGGCAACTTGAGTATTTAGGTACAGGTGACAGATACGTTGTTACCATCCCTGTTCAGCTCAAAAATCACACATGTTATATGTTTCAACAGTTGGCGGCGGCAACAATTTGATATACACAGACGATGCAACCAAAAATTCATATCTAAAAAATAACTGTAAAATGATACAGTGTCTCTGATTCAGAATGAAAAATATGGTTGTGTCCCAACATTGGCTGAAGTCCACCTCTAACAGTAATTACATTGACTTCACACTTTATATGTATTTAAGTTCCGGCACACCATTATCCAATATCACATAAGAAGTATTATGAACGAAATCGCCGCAGTCTATTATATGGTCCTGAATAACCGGATTATGGGTATGACCCATGACTACATGATTTAAATTATGATTAAGGGCATACTGCTCAGCTTCGTTGTGAATCGCAATACAAAGGGGGTTTGGCTCATCGTGAAGCGATAGTAGTTGACTTGGCTTTTTAAAAAAACGTTGATAAATGCTAGGAAATTTATAAACTAACCACCTATATGCAAAGCTTAAAAATCGCTGCATTATATCAAATTTCCAACCATGACAAAAATATATACCTTTTTTTTTAAAAGAGTCTGTAATTGAAACATTATATTCTCCATAATTTTTCCATAATTTCATAAGATTGTAATCATGATTTCCAGGTATTATTGTAGTAGGCACTTCTGCAGCTGTCTGTTTCAGATGAGACATTACATCCACAAAATCAGGTTTTACTGTGTTTAATATCTTATGATATGGATATCTCCATAAATCAAAAGTATCACCGCATAAGATAAGTCCATCTGCAT
>PYCK01000123.1 GCA_009649835.1 Candidatus Methanocomedens sp.
ACACAAAATTGACTCTATATTTTCAGATGTCCCATTCGTTCAACGGCCTCATTTATCCGTTCCACTGACTGGGTCAGGGAAAAACGCACATACCCTTCACCATAATCACCGAAACCCACGCCTGGTGTGGCCACGATACCTGCTTCTTCCAGCAGTATCTTTGATAAGCCCATTGAATCATGACCCTCAGGTACCGGGGCCCAGATATAGAATGTAGCCTTTGGCGGCTTGACATCAATACCCAGTTCCTTTAATCCCACCATCAGGGCATCCCGCCTCTGTGTGTATAGCTTGTTCATGTCACTGATACACTGCTGGGGGCCCTGCATTGCCTCGATCCCTGCCTCCTGTACCGCTTCAAAGGCCCCGGAATCCACATTGGTCTTGACCTTACCCAGGCCGTCCAGGATCTCGGCATTGCCCACAGCGAACCCTATCCTCCATCCGGTCATATTATAGGTCTTTGACAGGGAATGCATTTCAATACCCACGTCCATGGCGCCGTCGAATTTTAAGAAACTTGGTGCCTTATAACCGTCAAATGTCATCTCACTGTAAGCATTGTCATGGACGATGATGACCTCATTCTCTTTTGCGAACTCAATGACATCTTCAAAGAACGTATCAGGTGCTATGGCCGATGTGGGGTTATTCGGGTAGTTCAAAAACATTAGTTTTGCCAGTTTTGCTACATCCTTGGGTATTGCATCAAGGTCAGGCAGAAAACCATTTTCTTCAAGTAGAGGCATAATAAAGGGCTTTCCATCAGCAAACAATGTGCCTATTTTATACACAGGATATGCGGGGTCCGGGATCAGGGCAATTTCTCCGGGGTTTATGAATGCCAGTGGTATATGAGCGATACCCTCCTTTGAGCCTACCAGGGTCAGCACCTGGGAAACAGGGTCCAGTTCAATACCCAGGTGTTCCTTGTACCACTTTGCTGCGGCTTCCCTGAAGGACAGCATGCCGGTATATGAAGGGTATTTATGCCTGATTGGGTTTTGGGCTGATCTATACAGGGCCTGGATGATATTATCAGGTGTGGGCATATCCGGGTCGCCAACACCCAGGTCTATCACATCCACGCCTTTTTCAATTGCTCTGGCCTTTGCCTTATCTATGGCTGCAAAAAGATACGGTGGGAGATTGTTGATCCTTTCTGAGTACATTGGTTTCACCTTTGGTAAATGATAAAATATAGTGCTTGGATTGAATTGCAAAATGTCTTTATATCTACTTAAACCTTTAAGTTACACTATTTATGAAAATCTCTGAGATCGACATTCCCGATGCTGTAAAAGGATTTTACATAGAGTCCGGCATCTCTGAACTTTACCCGCCCCAGGAAAAGGCTGTTGAAGCCGGACTGCTTGAAGGGCGAAATATCCTGGCAGCCGTGCCCACGGCATCTGGTAAGACCATGATGGCTGAGATGGCAATGCTAAAGTCCATCACCAATGGCGGGAAGTGCCTGTATATCGTACCGTTACGGGCACTGGCATCAGAGAAATATGCACGGTTCAGGGAATTTCAGGAACTGGGCGTCCAGGCAGGAGTTTCCACAGGCGACCTGGATTCCAGGGACGAGTGGCTGGGCAGGAGGGATATTATTGTTGCAACCTCAGAGAAGACAGATTCACTGATACGCAACCGTGCACCCTGGATAAAGGATATTACAGTAATTGTGGCAGATGAGGTGCACCTGCTGGATTCACCTGACAGGGGCCCGACCCTGGAGGTCACCCTTGCACGGCTCATGCAAATGAACCCTGATGTCCAGATAATCGCACTCTCTGCCACAGTGGGAAATGCACAGGAGATGGCAGAGTGGCTTGATGCTGCACTGGTTGAGAGTAAGTGGCGGCCGATAGACCTGCAGGAGGGAGTATTTTTAAGTGGTGCAATAAAATTCCCAAATTCCCTGCGTACTGTGGAACATAAGTACAAAGATGAACTGACCGACCTGGTCTATGATACCCTTAATGAAGGTGGGCAGTGCATTGTATTCGAGAGCAGCCGGCGGAATGCTGAGGCCAGTGCCAGGCGGCTTGGCCAGGCCCTTGGTAAAAGCTTAAGAATTTCAGAAAGCTCAGAAAGCTCAGGAAGCACTGGGAGTACTGGAAGCTCAGGACATGAATACAGCGTAAAACTGGATAGCCTGGCCAATCAGGTCATGGATACTGGTGAGACTGAGATCACAAGGCGGCTGGCACAATGTGTAAGGGGCGGGGCGGCGTTCCACCATGCCGGACTGCTGTCGGAGCAGAGAAAACTTATAGAGGACGGGTTCAGGAACAACCTTATCAAGGTACTTTCATCCACGCCCACACTTGCCGCAGGACTGAACATGCCTGCCAGGCGCGTTATTATTAGGGGTTACAGGCGGTATGATCCAAACTACGGGATGGTGCCCATACCTGTGCTGGAATACAAACAGATGGCAGGCCGGGCAGGCCGTCCCGGTCTTGACCCGTACGGTGAGTCGGTACTGATATCAAAATCTGATGAGGAAATGGAGGGACTTATTGAACAGTATGTGAACAACGATGCCGAGGATATCTATTCCAAACTCGGTACAAAAAGCGCCCTTCGCACCCACATCCTTTCAACAGTATCCACCGGGCTTGTAAAAAGCAGGGAAGAACTGATGGATTTTTTAGGCCGTACTTTTTTCGCTCACCAGCAGGATACCTGGAAGCTGGCGGCTGTAGTCGATGAAGTGATAGAGTTCCTTGCGACGAACAACTTGATAATAGACAGTGACGGGCTGCACCCGAGCGAACTGGGCGAACTGGTGACCAGGTTGTACATTGACCCCATGTCTGCCAGTACCATTCTGGACGGACAGGGGCACCTGGGCAGGGTGAACGTGACCGAACTGACACTGCTCCAGCTTATCTGCAATACCCCGGATATGCGGCCCCTGTACCTGAGAAATAACGATTATGGCTGGCTGGATGACTATGTGCAGCAGCACAACGATGAATTTGTAGCTCCTCCTCCCCCTCACAGCAGCGAGTATGAATGGTTCATGTCTGAAGTAAAGACAGCCGTGTTACTGCTGGAATGGATATCTGAGAGCAAGGAAGATGATATTACAAGCAGGTTCAATATCGGTCCTGGTGATATAAGGGCACAGGCGGACACTGCCCAGTGGCTTATGCATTCCACTGCCCGCATATTAACCTATCTCGGCAGCGAACATGCAGGTTTTGCACAGGAACTGGTGGAGCGCATATCCTATGGTGCAGCTAAGGAACTGCTGCCCATTATCAAGATAAAGGGTATCGGGCGTGTGCGGTCAAGGAAGCTGTATAATGCAGGATACAAGGATATCGAAGCTATCAGGAAGGCTGAATTCAAAGCACTGGCTGATATTATCGGTCCGAAGATAGCTGCTAATACCCTTAAGCAGCTCGGGATCGATGTTGATAGAAAATCGAGTGACTTCACAGAAAATGTTAAAGCACAACAGAACATCGAAGATTTTTAATAAGTTGCATCATTCATAGATAGACTTTTAATGTATGATGATAATCCTTGATGTCTTATAAGAATGTAAAAAGTTACTTTACACATTTACATTACATATTTACATTATACATTTACTTTAGACATTTACATTACACGTTTTCATTACATATTTTCAGGTGAACATTTTGCACATAATTATCATCGGTGCCGGTGATGTTGGATATCATCTTGCCAAAGCTGTATATCAGGACCATGAAGTGGTGATTGTTGAAAAGGATGAAGATGCCTTAGAGCTGGTAATGGGTCTTGATGTACAGGTTATCCAGGGCAATGGTGCTGATATAAAGGTCCTGAAACAAGCGGGAGTGGAAAATTCAGACCTGGTGGTGGCTGTAACCGATCATGATGAACTCAATATCGTGGCCTGTATGGCAGCCAAGCTGCTGACAAAGAACGGAACCAAGACCATTGCAATGGTCAGTAATCCTGATTACATAAATGAACCTGTGACCATGCGTGAACAGATAGGCATGAACATCATGATCTGTCCCGAACTTTCCCTTGCCTATGAAATGTACCAGATACTCTCGATACCTTCGGCTGTTGATGTCCAGGATTTTGTGGGAGGAATGGTCAAGATGATCGAGTTCAAGGTAGATGATGGAAATGTGCTGGTGAACAAGCCCCTCAGAAAGATACAATTTCCTCAATGCAGCATGATCGCAGCCATATTCAGGGATAATGATGTCATCATTCCGGGAGGGGACGATGTCATCCTCTCAGGTGATAGGGTGGTACTGATAGGCAAGGAAGAGGCCATACAGGAGATAAGGAAATGGTTCGAGGTCAGCAACCAGAGTAAAAAAGTGCTGATAGTGGGGGGCGGCACTGTAGGGTTCTACCTGATTGAGCTGCTTCGTAAGAAAGACTTTAACATCACACTGGTCGAGAAGGACTTGAAACGGTGTGAAATGATTGCCGAGTCCCTGCCAAATATCATGGTCATAAACGGTGATGGCACTGATATGAAGATACTGGAAGAAGTAAATGTCCCTGGTATGGATGCAGTGGTTTCTGTTACCAATAGTGATGAGAAGAACCTGCTATGCTCCTTGCTTGCCAGGCAGCTGGGTGCAATTAAGGTCATGGCCCGGGTGGAAAGGACCGAATACACCCAGTTGTTCGAGATGGTGGGTGTGGATGTGGCCATGAGTTCCAGGGAAGCTACCATCAACGAGGTGCTCAAGACCACGCTGCTCAAGACAGGTATCCAATCCATTGCCACACTGGAAGGTGAAAAAGCTGAAGTGCTTGAACTTACTGCCAAAGCAGGTTCAAAAATAGTAAAAAAGCCACTGAAAAGTGTCAAGTTCCCAAAAGATGCCATTGTCAGCACAATAGTACGCGAAAGTAACATAATTGTACCTGACGGTAATGTTCAGATACAACCAAGTGATAAGGTTATTGTCTTCACCAAATTGGAAATGGTTTCAAAGGTGGAGGAACTTTTCAAGTAGGGCGGATCGCCTTTGTCATGGAATGACTTCAAGATTATTTTAAGGTATGTGGGCAGCCTCTTACTGATAGTAAGCCTGCTTGCACTGGTATCCATTGCAGTGCCCCTGGTATTCGGGGAATATGAAGCCATTTATGCTATGCTGGTCACGTCAGTCCTGGCTGGTATTGCAGGACTGGGGCTAAAATTCATAGGCAAGACCGAGGGTGAGATACAACTGACGCATGCCATGGCCATATCATCCATTGCATGGCTGGTAATCCCCTTATTGGGCAGCATCCCGTATATCCTGATCGAAGGCATGTCCCCCTTAAATTCGGTATTTGAATCCACTTCGGGATGGACGGGCACAGGGCTCACTATGATAACGGCCCCATCACAACTTACCCATACCATCCAGTTCTGGAGGTCGCTTACCCAGTGGATAGGCGGAGTTGGGGTGATCGTGCTGATCATCAGCATCATAACCCGGCCCGGCACCAGTATGTACCACCTGTACCGTGCCGAAGGACGGGAAGAAAAGATATTCCCCCGCATTATGACCACTGTAAGAATGATATGGTGGATATATTTCCTGTTGACGATCCTTTCCATTTTAATCCTGCTCGTGGCCGGAATGCCCCTGTGGGATTCCATAAACCACGGCATGACCACCATATCCACAGGCGGCTTTTCAGTAAAGGACTCAAGTATTGCGTCTTATGATAATCCACTGATAGAACTTGCCTTGATACCGATAATGGTAATGGGTGCAATTCCATTCCTGGTACATTACAAGGTCCTGAAAGGGAATGTGGGTGCCTTCTTTAAAGATGTGCAGTCTCGCAGCCTGTTAATCCTGCTATTCCTGGGAGGGGGACTGCTTGTGGCAGAGAACTTCCTCAGTTACGGCTGGTGGTCAGAGGCTTTTCGGTATTCTATGTTCCAGGCGGTGTCAGGTTTGACCTGTACAGGCCTGCAGACCGCCACCATACACACCTGGGCGCCCAATGCCAAACTTATAATCATTCTATTGATGCTGATCGGAGGTGCTGCGGGTTCCACTGCCGGTGGTATCAAGATTGTGAGGGCCGCCGCTATGTTCACAGGGATCGGGTGGTGGTACAGGAAACTCTCGCTGCCCCATGAGGTAGTAGTGGTCCAGAAGTTCGGGGATAAGGTACTGTCTGATGATGAAATGGGCGCACAGCTCAATGAGGCTGCGATCATCTCGTTTCTGTGGGTGTTATTCCTGTTCATGGGTATTTTCGTGATGCTGCATATCGCACCACCGCCGTACTATGTTGATGATGTCATATTTGAGGTGGTATCGGCACAGAGCAATGTGGGATTGTCCACAGGCATAACGTCGCCTGATATGATGTGGGTTGGTAAACTGATGCTGATATTCAATATGTGGATCGGCAGGCTTGAGATCATACCCATTATTGTGACTTTCAAGGTACTGCTGCGGCGTTTTGGATAAAGAACTTATCATATAGATTACGTAAAGAATGGGTTATACAATGAGATATAAAGTGGTCCTTAATACCCTGGGAATTATCCTGAAATACCTGGGGATCTTAATGCTTATCCCGGCACTGGTGGGATATTATTATTCCCTGCATGACCCGGCCCAGTTCCCATCTGTTATGGTATTCATATATTCGTTTTTGGTCACAACTTCAGTGGGGCTTGCGCTGCAATATACCAATCGCAGCAGCGATGAGTTCAGGAACAGAGAGAGTTTTGGCATCGTGGCTTTTGCCTGGCTCCTGGCAGCAATATTTGGTGCTTTGCCCTTCCTGATGAGCGGGATGCAGCCAGTCGATGCCCTGTTCGAGTCCATGTCAGGCTTTACCACCACTGGCGCCACCATTATGACAGATATCGAGTCCCATTCAAAGGCCTTGCTGTTCTGGCGTTGTTTTATGCAGTGGCTGGGCGGCATGGGTATCATCATGCTGTTTTTGGCCATCCTGCCCAAACTGGCAGTGGCGGGCCGCCAGTTATTCAAGGCAGAGGCGCCAGGGCCTACTGAAGATAAACTCAAGCCCAGGCTCAAAGAGACGGCTAAGATACTGTGGATGGTGTATGTGGTCATTTCAGCAGTTGAGTTCATTGCACTGCTGTTGGCCGGTATGGGGGTGTACGACAGCCTGACCCATACCTTCACTACCATGGCATGCGG
>PYCK01000124.1 GCA_009649835.1 Candidatus Methanocomedens sp.
AGTCATCCCCACGGCACCTGCACCAATAATAGCTACCTTTTTTGTCATTAGTTGTAATTTATGGTTAATAGCAAATTAGGTTTATCGTGAAAAGTAAAATAAAAGGTATTTTGTGTGAGCGGGTTGGGGAGTGGGGGTTAGTTAGAAAAACGTTGTTCCCGCTCACAATCCTCTATTTATTCAGAATTGATATATATAGTTATCGGAAATGGCATTAGAATTGAAAAAAAATTACTTCTACCCATGCTACTTTATAAAATATTCGTATTAAAATAGATATTAATAGCCCGTGCAGAAATTTTGCCTGCACCCATAGCACTTATGACTGTAGCAGCCCCTGTTACCACATCTCCACCGGCAAATACCCCGGTTTTTGAAGTGGCACCGTTATCATCGGCTACGATAGTACCCCATTTCGAGGTCTCGAGGCTTGAAGTGGTCTTCGGGATAAGCGGATTTGGAGAAGTCCCTACTGCTATTATCACTACATCCACATCAAGGATATGTTCAGAACCTTCCACAGGTACAGGCCTGCAACGTCCCGATTCATCGGGCTCGCATAGCTCCATATTCAGGCATTCCATCTGCCTTACCCAGTTCTTCTCATCACCAAGTATCCGTGTGGGGTTTGACAGGAGCTTAAAAATAACACCTTCCTCTTTTGCATTCTCAATCTCCTCACGCCTGGCCGGCATCTCATCATCTCCGCGGCGATACACTACAGTCACTTCTTCGGCACCAAGGCGTACAGCACACCTCGCAGCGTCCATTGCAACATTCCCACCTCCCACAACCACTACCTTGTGGCCCTTTTTGACAGGTGTATCATAATCAGGGAACTGGTATGCCTTCATCAGGTTAACCCTTGTCAGGAATTCATTTGCAGAATAAACACCACTGAGATTCTCACCATCGATGTTCATGAAGCTGGGCAACCCGGCACCGGTGCCAAGGAATACGGCATCATACTCATCCAGCAGTTCATCCACAGTCTCTACCATACCAACCACATTATTTAGCTGGATATCAACACCCAGTCTTTCTATGTATTCGACTTCCTTCTGGACAATGGATTTGGGCAGCCTGAACTCTGGTATGCCGTAGACCAGTACGCCTCCTGCCTTGTGCAGGGCCTCCATCAGTTTCACACTGTGCCCCATCTTTGCCAGTTCGGCAGCAGCGGTCAGTCCTGCCGGACCTGAACCCACTACGGCCACCTTCTTACCTGTCGGTTCGGGTTTTTGTGGTTCTCCCTGCTTGTTCTCCAGTTCCCAGTCAGCAGCATAACGCTCCAGTCTGCCGATGGCAACGGGTTCTCCCTTCTTTGCCAGCACGCAGACCTCCTCGCACTGGGTCTCTTGCGGGCATACGCGACCGCAGATGGCAGGAAGTGCATTCATTGACTTCAGCTCATTAATGGCACCTTCCATATCGTCATCTGCTATACACTTAATAAAAGCAGGAATATCGATCTCTACCGGGCACCCGGCCACACACAATGGTTTCTTACACTGGATGCACCTGCTGGCCTCATTTACAGCCTGTTCATGGGAATAGCCCAGGGCTACCTCATCAAAGTTGGAACGCCTCTTTTCAGGGTCCTGCCGTGGCATGTCCTGTCGTTCTAGCACTGGCATCCCTCCCGTTCACATTTTTTGTAGTGTTCCATGGCAAGCTGCTCTTCATCCTGGTACATCTGCAACCTGTTCATGAGCAAGGTAAAATCGACCTCATGGGCATCGAATTCCGGCCCGTCCACGCATGCGAACTTAGTCTCGCCGCCGACCAGCACCCTGCATGAACCGCACATGCCAGTGCCATCCACCATGATACTGTTTAGACTTACTACGGTTTTCACACCGAAAGGATGGGTTACCCCGGCCACGGTGCGCATCATTATAGGGGGCCCGATGGCAACCACAAGGGAAATGGATTCACTGCCTTCGAGCAGTTCTTTTAGCACATCTGTTACAAAACCGTGGTGCCCCTTGGTGCCGTCATCGGTTGTGATATACAGTTCATCACTTGCATCCCGCATCTTTTCCTCCCACAGCAGCAGGTCTGCACTGCGGGAACCTATAATGGATATTACTTTGTTGCCGACTTCCTTGTGGGCCCGGGCAATGGGATAAACAGGGGCTACACCCACGCCGCCACCCACACATACTACTGTACCTATCGGCTCTATCTCTGAAGGATTGCCGAGGGGGCCCACGAAATCAAGCAGGCTTTCTCCGGCGTTCATTTTAGATAACTGGGCTGTGGTCTTTCCCATCTCCTGGAAGATAATGGTTATTGTGCCCTTCTCGCGGTCAAAATCAGCAATGGTCAGGGGAATTCGCTCTCCTGCATCATCTATCCTCAGGATGATGAACTGGCCTGCCCGGGCTTTTCTTGCTATCCTGGGGGCAGAAATGATCATATTGTGTATTGTTGGAACTATCTGGCTTTTTTCAATTATCTCAAATGGCATATTGGTTTTCCTTCTAAATAAAATATTGAATGGGTGTTGGGTGAAGTGAGTTTATAATGTAATCGATAAAGTAAAAATTTAACGGTTTGAAATATTTTTGTGAATGCCAGGGAAAAAAGTAAAGGTGACATTTACGGGC
>PYCK01000125.1 GCA_009649835.1 Candidatus Methanocomedens sp.
GCATCATACTCATCTGATAATTGAAAAAATATATATATAATAACTGTAATACAATTGGTTGGTATTATGATGAATTATTGTATGGAATGTGAAGGAAAAATGAACAGGTTCAGGTATCCTATATTGAAACGGGTTGACCATCTGGGCCGAAAACTCTTTATTTACAAATGTGTTGAATGCGGACATGAAGAACAGCATGCAGAATAATGTTGTATTTTTGGTATCCGCTTCAAATCTAAGGGTAACTGATTCTATTTTGAAATCAAAAGCCTGCTTAGGCACTTGATTTAGACAATCTGAATATGCATTTTACCCTGTTTTTTGAAGTGGATACTATTTTTGTTCTAAACCATCACTGGTATTGTAATAGTTATTTATTATCAGAATACTGTATAAACCTCTTCGTGCGGATGGACAATGACTCCACTTTTGGTGATATCATAGGGATGGATCTTTTTGCTGTGGTCAGAGCCGCGCATCTTAAATATTTCAAGGCTGCGCACCCTTACATTTTCCATCCTTTTATAATACAGGGCAATAGTCCCCTCGGTCACGAAGTTCTCTACTCCGAAACGGCTGGGATGATCATCATCCACAACCTCGGATGTCATTATTGAAGTCAGGCCCAGTATCTCAAGGGTGGTGGAAAGTTTCAATAGTTCCACACGTATCTTGGCCGGGTCTTGCAGATAGAATCCAATGGATGTGGTTGAATCTATTACTGCCCGTCTGGCATCGATCTCTTCCTGGATCATAATGATCTGGTCCATCATGGAACGCATGTCAAAGGGTCTTACATCAACGTATTTTTCCTGTGATGGGATGCCGATCTTGGTGGACGCCGCATCAATAATGGCAAGTTTTCCATCATCTTCCAGGGCCTTCAGGTCCCAGCCGAATGCTTTTGCATTGTCCCTGATATGTTCTGGCCGCTCCTCTGTTGCTACTATGATGCCGTTCTCCTCATATTTGGTGATGCCGTTGTAAATGAATTGAAGCGCAAGAATGGATTTTCCAGCCCCTGAGGTTCCTGATACCAAGTATGTATGGTCCCTTAACAGGCCGCCTTCACAAAGCTCATCAAAACCTTCTATCCCGGTTGGAACGCGATCCGATCCATCATTAATATCGTCAGTATTTCCTTCCATTATGATTCATCCGTTGATTTGATAATTATATAATAACACTAACTACATATAAATTCATTATCACTATGGTAATATCTTTATTTATCCCATGTATCATAAATCTTAGTATGCATTAAAATCAGTTGCGAATATCGAGATATGAACGCAAGATGTGAATCATGATTATTTCTATGTGCATGTTATCTTAAAAAATATATTTAGACCATTATACTAACATTTATATCGTATAATATCAAACTTTGTACCCTATGGATAATACAATAGTCAAGTCTTCTGGTGAAACGGGTTTTGTAAATACCCCGGATACACAGGACGATGACATACAATCATTGATTAAAAAGATCGAGCAACTTGATGAGCAGAACGACCAGCTTCAGAAACGACTGCTTGATGCTGCTGTAGCCAACAGCAATTATCTGCAGACCATACAGAAACTAAAAGAACAGGCAAACCAGTTGAAACTACCACCCCTGTTCATTGCATCAATAATGGAAGTTATCAATAATATGGCACTGCTGCGCCAGCATGGCAGCAACCAGGAAGTTATCACCCGCATCCCGCCTGAAATGGCAGATGAACTAAAAGCCGGTATGAGGGTTGCGGTGAATAACAATTTTGTGATCGTGAACTTACTGGCAAAGCCAGCTGACCTAAGGGCCAGGGTCATGGAACTGATCGAGGCACCCAATGTGGATTACAGTTCCATAGGCGGGCTTGACCAGCAGATCCAGGAAGTAGTGGAAACAATTGAACTCCCGCTAACCGATCCGGACCTGTTCAGGGACGTGGGCGTGGAACCACCAACAGGTGTACTTCTATACGGGCCGCCCGGCAGCGGTAAGACGCTAATTGCCAAGGCGGTGGCCAGCCGGGCCAATGCCACATTCCTCAGGATGTCAGGTTCTGAACTTGTCCAGAAATACGTAGGAGAAGGTGCAAGGCTGGTACGTGATGTGTTCCAGATGGCAAGGGAGAAGGCACCATGTATTATTTTCATAGACGAGATCGATGCCGTGGGCGGGCACAGGACACACGACGGCACCACTGGGTCAGCCGAGGTAAACAGGACCATGGTACAACTCCTGTCCGAACTGGACGGTTTTGAGGAGCGGGGTGAAGTGAAAATAATTGCGGCTACCAATCGTATTGACCTGCTGGACCCTGCCCTGCTGCGGCCGGGACGGTTCGACAGGATCATCGAGATACCTATGCCAGATGAAAAAGGCAGGCTGGAAATATTCAAGATACATACCAGGAACATGGCCCTGGACAATGATGTTGACCTTGACAAGATGGTGAAGATGACCACCGATTTGAGCGGTGCTGACATAAAGGCCATCGTCACAGAAGCGGGCATGTTCGTGATACGCAGGCGGGACAGGACTATCAAGATGAATGATTTTATTGATGCCTACCACAAGGTAATCATTGAAGAGCATGAAGAAATCCCGGAAGGCATGTTCGCCTAAGTCCAATAATTAAAATTGTTATGACTGAATTGCTAACATCGGATGAAGGGCAGATTGCCCTGGAACTGGCACGTACGGCCATTGAGGAATACCTGGGCAGTGGTGAGGTGAAAAAGCCCGAAAGTCTCCCATCGGTATTCCAGAATAACAGGGGCGTATTCGTCACTTTAAATAACAGGTCCGGCTCCGTTAAAGAACTGCGTGGATGTATTGGCAGGCCCTACCCGGTCATGCCGCTGGGTGAAGCAATTGTGATCTCTGCCATTAATGCTGCTACAGAAGACCCCAGGTTCATGCCTGTCACTCTTAATGAACTGGAGAATCTGGAGATCGAGGTCACAGTGCTTACTACGCCGCAGCAACTGGAAGCAAGACCTGAAGAACTGCCCGGTAAGATTGAAGTGGGCAGGCATGGACTGATCGTGCAAAAGGGGCCGTACTCCGGACTATTGCTGCCCCAGGTGGCTGTGGAAAATGATTTTGATGCAGAGGAGTTCCTGGGCCAGACCTGCATGAAGGCGGGGCTGTTCCCTGATGCATGGTTCGAGTCTGATACTGAGGTATTTGCCTTTGAAGGGCAGATATTTCATTAGTGACAATAAAAGTGCAAGTTATCGAACATTTTACATAGTTACATAGATCATTTTAGTACTGTAATACCAGGAAAAGGAAGTAAAATATAATGGAATTTTGCCCTAAATGTAAAAGTATGATGATGCCCTCCGGCGGCATGATGAAATGCCGGAAATGCGGTTTTGAGAAAGAGAAGACCAAAAAGATCATTGAAAAAAAGGAATTCAAGGAAAGAGAGGTCACGGTCCTGGAGGGCGATGAGGCGGCAGGACTTCCTACTACGAAGGTCAAATGTGAGGAATGCGGTAACAAAACTGCTTACTGGTGGCTAAGGCAGCTAAGGTCGGCAGATGAGAGTGAGACCAGGTTCTTCAGGTGCACCAAATGCGGCCGGACCTGGAGAGAGTACGACTAATAGTTACTCACTTGTCCCAACAGTTACCCAAACACTCTAACAGTTACCCACATATTCCAATAGCTACCCACATATCCCCTCAAGGTCATCCAGGAACTCATCCATCGCACCTTCAGTAAGGTGCGGCATTAATACCAGTCTCATTCCCACCGGGTCCCGTGTTATTGATGTGGACCAGCCTTTTTTTGCAAGAGCCTGCCTTACAGCAGCAGTATCGCCAACGTCCAGTACCACCACGTTCATCACAGGTTCAACCAGCGGCTCCACACCAAAACCCCTTGCACGCTCAACAAGCCGATGGGTCAGTCCCATGCAGTAATCCATCATACGGCGGTATCCTTCCAAACCAAGATGCCTCATAACAGCATATGAGGCTGCTACCACTGCCCCGCTGCGGGTCCCGCTAAGGGAATGCTGGGTATCGATGGTCAGGTAGTGCGTCCTGGTTTGCAGCCCTTTCAGGTGGGATGGGTCCCTGAACAGCAGTCCACCTGCCGGAATGGTGCACAGCCCCATCTTATGGGGGTCGGCTGTCATGGAAGATACTCCAGGCAACCTGAAATCAAAATCATATTCCCTGCCAAGGAAAGGGATCACAAAGGCCCCGAATGCCGCATCCACGTGCAGGAACAATTCTCTCTCCACAGCTATATCCGAAAGTTCCCTGATGGGATCGATCTGCCCGAATTCGGTAGTACCTGCTATACCCACAATTGCAACTGTATTGTCATCGATCAGCGACTCCACTGACCCCGGGTCCACCCTGAAGCTGTTATCAAGTTCTGCCTTACGCAGTTCCACCTTCAAAAGGTCAGCTATTTTATCAAATGAGAAATGTGCTGACTCTGGCACCACAATATTAGGCTTTGTACTTATTCCCGAATTCCTTGCAGCCCGCATGGCCTGTATATTGGATTCGGTGCCGCCGGTAGTAATATAGCCATGTACTGATGGGTCACTAAGCATACCACCCAGCATCCTGACCACCTTACATTCCAGTTCATGAGTACCAGGGAACAAACCCGCATCACCCAGGTTGGTCTCGATGAACATCTCATGCGCTGCAACAGCGATTGGATGTGGGCGGGTGCACATGGCGCTTAACACCCGGTCATAGGAAAAATCCCTGGCCCTGTAACTTTCAAGCCTGTCCAGGATATCGTGTTTGGTCTCGCCCTTATCTCTCATATGTCGCAACCAAAGGTCAGCAGTATTGTTAAATTGTTCTATTCTGTATCAAGGTGCATCCTTGCCGCCTCTTCCGCCCTGCGCATCAGGTCCTTCACCTGCAACCCAGTCTC
>PYCK01000126.1 GCA_009649835.1 Candidatus Methanocomedens sp.
AAATAATACAAATAATACATAGGTGAGGTAATATGGGTTATACATGCATATTTTTCGTAGATTCACGCTGCACAGCAAGTGTAAGTCATTATTTTCCAGATGAGGCACACATTAATAGATATTGCCTTAGCCTGAATGCCCAAAATTGCCCCATCATACTGGTATACGTAACAAGACCTGGCGCATTTTCCGAAGGATGGTAGCACATCAGATATCCATATCTTCCAGCTTTGATTTCAATTCCTTGATCCGGTCCCGCAATGCAGCAGCTTCTTCAAATTCAAGCTGTTTGGCTGCCCCTTGCATCTTAGCTTCCAGGTCGATGATTATATTCAATATCTCTTCTGCAGGCATATCTTCAAACAGTTCCGCCCCGATCCCTGTCTTCTTACCTGGTACGATGTCAGCCCTGATGGCCTTACTGATAGACCTGGGTGTGATGTGATGCTGCCTGTTATATTCCATCTGGATTTTTCTACGCCTGTTTGTCTCATCCACTGCCCTTTTAATGGAACCTGTGATATTATCAGCATACAGCACCACCCTGCCGTGCACATTCCTACTGGCACGGCCAATGGTCTGGATCAGGGATCGCTCAGAGCGCAGGAATCCTTCCTTATCAGCATCCAGGATGGCAACCAGGGCCACTTCTGGCAGGTCCAGCCCTTCCCTGAGCAGGTTGATGCCCACCAGCACATCGAACTCCCCCAACCGCAGGTCCCTGATAATCGCTACTCTCTCCAGGGTGTCGATGTCAGAGTGCATATACCTGGCCCTGGTATCAAGTTCAAGAAGATACTTGGTCAGGTCTTCTGCCATACGTTTTGTAAGAGTAGTGACCAGGACCCTAAAGCCATTTTCAACAAAACGCCGTATCTCACCTACCAGGTCGTCCACCTGTCCCTCAACCGGCCGTATAACTACTTCCGGGTCTACCAGTCCTGTGGGCCTGATTATCTGCTCCACCACCCGGCTGCTGTGCTTCAGTTCGAAATCACCAGGGGTTGCCGAGACATATACGGACTGCCTGACCCTGTCATGGAACTCATCAATACGCAGCGGCCTGTTGTCATAAGCACTTGGCAGCCTGAAACCGTTGGACACCAGTGTGTCCTTACGGGCGCGGTCCCCGTTATGCATGCCTTTTACCTGGGGCAGGGTGACATGGCTTTCGTCAATAACCAAAATGTAATCGTCAGGGAAGAAATCAAGCAGGGTATAGGGTGGTTCACCAGGGGAACGATCATCCATATGGCGGCTGTAGTTCTCGATACCTTTGCAGTATCCGATCTCCTGCATCATCTCAATATCGAACCTTGTCCGTTGTTCCAGCCGCTGGGCTTCCAGCAGTTTCCCCTGGGAACGAAACAGGGCCAGGTTTTCCTCAAGTTCTGCTTCAATTGTAAATATGGCTTTTTCGATGGTCTCCACAGGCATAACATAATGCCTTGCCGGATATATGGCCACGCGTTCAAGTTCGTGCAATGTATAACCTGTAAGCGGGTCGAACTCAGATATCCGTTCCACCTCGTCACCGAACAGTTCGATGCGCACCCCTGAATCGGACATGGCAGGGAAGACCTCAACAGTGTCACCCCTGACCCTGAATACTCCTTGTGTAAAGTCTACATCATTACGTTCGTACTGGATGTCCACCAGTCCACCCTGGATGTCCTTTCTGTCTATGGTCTGTCCCACTTCGATCATTAAGGTCATCTGCCGCCATTCTTTAGGACTGCCCAGGCCATATATGCAGGATACGCTGGCTACCACGATCACATCTGGCCGCTCCATCAGTGACCGGGTGGCGGCCAGCCTGAGCCTGTCGATCTCTTTGTTGATGCTGGAGTCTTTTTCAATATATGTATCAGTGGCAGGTATGTATGCTTCGGGCTGGTAGTAATCGTAATAGCTGACAAAGTATTCTACGGCATTGTCTGGGAAGAATTCCTTGAACTCGCTGTATAGCTGGGCAGCAAGGGTCTTGTTATGGGCGATGACCAGGGTGGGGCGCTGTACCTTTTCGATCATTTTGGCAATGGTGAAGGTCTTGCCTGAACCTGTAACTCCAAGCAGGGTCTGGTGGCGTTTCCCTGCGATGATGCCTTCTGAGAGTGACTTGATGGCAGGACCCTGGTCTCCTGTGGGTCCGAAATCTGATACTACATGGAATTGAGGCATTGGCCAGATGTATGTAAGGGAGTAGTATTAAAAGGATGGAGGTATGATGTATTAATGAAGTACTCATGCTGTTTAAAACAAGGATCAATCTCTGTTCAATGAAAATGACCCATCACTATTTTTAGTCACCAATTTTTTCTGGATCATGGATTCCACATGCTTTTCAATATCGTCAACACCAAAATTTCGATTAAGATCCTCAACAGTAGCACTTCCAGACTCCAAACGGTCGAGTATCATTTGCGATAGCATATCGCTGTATGCTGTATCATGGAATTCATCGAAAAATGGAATGACGATAGAGTAACGCTCCACAACTTCTTCAAGCCCGTTGAAGAAAAATGCAACCCATGCAGCACTCATATTGTTGTCATTTTGCCAGGTGATTTCGTCACGTATTTGGTTAAAATCCAGACCTTGTAAGAACAACAGATACATATCTTCACGGTCGCGTTCCCTTGAGGTGATACTCTTGAAGATGAAAATATCCTCCAAGGATATCATGTTGATCGAAACCCGATCCATCGAAAACAGGTTTGTAGCACGGTCTGCCATTGCATCGGATAGTTTTAATCCGCCGCATACTACATTCACGAATATATCCCATCTAAAACCGTCCTTGTTTTCCATAATCGCACTCGCTTGCATCTGTTTATATGGTCCGCGAATAGCGGGAACCGAGTAACCCATTTGTGCCAGTGCAGATTTTAACAGGTTCATGTCGTTTTCTGACCTGACCACTACATCGATGTCTTTGGTAGCATCTTTCAAGTTTTGGAAACTCATGGAGCCGCCGCCAATGAGGTAGAGTTTTATATGTTCTGTCAGCACCCCATCAAGTTTATCAATTTCATTTTTCAGGTATTTGCGGTCAAACATATCCTCACACCACCATGCTGCTGAACAGGTCCATATACTCACTCCATGGAAGCACAGCATCACTGTTTTTCTTTTTTGTTCTTAGATATTCCAGAAGTGACTCTATGTGTTTTTCCATGTTATAATACCTGCCTGTGTTCAACAGGTCTGTTGCACCGGATCGGGTGGCAAGGGCCAAGGCATAGGAATTGTAGGTCGGGTTTTGCGGGTCTATGAGTATCGTGTGGATGATGTGGTCTTCTACCCTCATCCTCCGTTTGGTGTGGAAATAATATCGTGTTGTAGTTATGATTTGAAGGTTGTATCTGGAGAATACTGTTGTTGCAGTCGGCTGTATATCCTTTTCGCCGGTGTGTCCCGGATCGGTCTGTGTCTTGAACAGGAATTCGGGACCGCGCTGCCAGAGTATGATCGCATCGTCTGCAATGTCACGGAGACGTTGGTTTGCTGCATAGCGCCAGTAGTTGTTTACAAGATCCACTGTATGGCGATGGCGTTTGTTCAGTGCGAATCGTCCTTTTTCTTTGAGCACTATGCCGTATCCGGATAGTTTTGTGAGTGCTGTCGAAACTGTGTGACGGTTTAGTCCGGTCATTGCGGCGGTGTCTGTGATGTTATGGGGCTGTGTCAGTGCACCCAGGACTTCCATTGAGGAATTGGTAAATAGGTTTTCCACCGGCAGTCGCGGGTATTCTTTGAGGATATCTTCTAGTGAGCGTGCATGGAGTGTGTTTGGGCGTTTGACAAGTACTTTTTTGCCGTCTCTTTGTTTTTCGGCAAGTCCTTCTGCTACAAGTGAAGATACGGCTGTAGATATTGTAGAGTGGTCAAGTCCGAGCATGTCGGCTAACCTGGATATGGAGGCGGGTCTTTTTAGTTCCTTGAATATTGTGAGGGCGGTGAGATATGGCATATTGTATAAATATGTCAAAATGATATATAT
>PYCK01000127.1 GCA_009649835.1 Candidatus Methanocomedens sp.
GCTGAGACTTGGGATGAGTGGTTAGCTGAATAACTATCCTCGTACTAATAGTACGAGGTCTTCGTATACTTTAATAAAACGGTTTGTTGCTTTGAATCCTGCCTAATGGTTATTTATCTGAGAGCTTGTAAAACATGAAATTATTTTAGTTTCTTTAATGCTGGTAGCCCTTGTACAGCAGCGTACAGCCAGAGTTACCATGTGTACAGCCTTAAGTCCTTGAGTGCTTCCAGCACACCTGCCCCATACTTGCCAGTGGTTACCAGGTCTGCGACATCTTTTAAGGCCGGATGAGCATTTCCCACTGCCACACCCAGGCCAGCCGCCCTGATCATTTCAATATCATTGGCCGAATCCCCTATGGCAACAAAGTCCCCTGTGTTAAGTCCCATCATTTCAGCTACACTTACCAGTGCCGTACCCTTATTCACATCCACGGTCTTTATGTGGACGGCAAAACCTGTGTCCACAAGTTCTATATCCCTGATGTTCCCATCCACAAGCACCTGTCTGGCAGCATCTATGTCAAAATTACGCCGCAGTGCCACCTCTGATCTCCTTTCCGTACCGTCCAGTTCCTCAAGGTCAAAATGCTTCTTAAGTATCTCAAGGACCTCCTGGCAGCGTGCCTTATTCCCACCGACATGGACCGGGCCGTCAAATCCCATGGATACCACGCCGCCGTTCTCTGCTATCATGATATCAGATGTACCGATGAGTTTTGCGGCACATTTCACAAAACCCAGCACATTACCGCTGGCAAGGATCACAGGTACGGTTAACTCACGTATGGCAGCGGCGGCTCTTAAGTCAAGCCGACGCTGCATATCGGTCAGTGTTCCGTCTATATCGATAACTACTGCTTTCAATCTGCCAGTCCTTCTGTTGTTACTGAGAAAACCGCCTCACCTTCAGGCAGGCACGGGGAATCCACCAGGCGGGCTATACGCTTCTCGCCTTTGGATTTGCGAAGGTACAGCCTGAACGTGGCAGTATGACCTACAATATGGCCCCCTATGGGTTTGGTCGGGTCGCCGAAAAATGCATCTGGTTTGGACATTACCTGGTTGGTCACAACGACAGCTGCATTGAACAGGTCACCGAACTTCAGCAGTTCATGCATATGCTTGTTCAGTTTCTGCTGCCTGTCTGCCAGGGTGCCGCGCCCCACATATTCTGCCCTGAAATGAGCTGTAAGCGAATCGACGATCAACAGGCGTACGGGCTTGCCGCTGTCTTTTAGTTCCTCTGCCAGTTGTGTGGCCGATTCTGCCAGCAGTATCTGGTGATTGGAATTATATGCCCGGGCCACATGGATATTGTTAAGGATCTCTTCAGGGTCCAGTTCCTCACCTGTGCGGTGGGATGTCCCCTCTACCATCTGGGCAATCCTCTCGGGCCTGAAGGTATTTTCAGTATCGATCATTATCACTGAGCCGTCCAGACCGCCGTGCTCCTCAGGGAGCTGCACATTTACAGCAAGATGGTGGGTGATCTGGGTCTTGCCGCAGCCGAACTCCCCGTAGAACTCGGTAATGGCCTGGGTCTCGATACCGCCGCCCAGCAGCTCATCAAATGCCTCGCACCCGGTCGTAAGCTTGCCTACCAGTTTCCTGCGCTCCAGCACCCTGTCCCCTGTCTCAAAACCGCCCACATCTGCCGCACTCCTTGCAGCTATGATGATCTTGGCAGCAGTTGCTTCTCCCACTTCTGCGGTCACTGACAGGTCTGCAGGTGATGCCACTGCTATGGCCTCTATGGAATTGAATCCCGCTTCCCTCAATTTCTCTGCTGTAGCCGGCCCTACTCCTGGCAGGTCTTCAATCATAGTGATCTTTTCATCCATTTTATATCTCCTGGTGCACGGTGTATATTTCGTATTGGTGCACAGTTTTACAATGGTAATACTATTTGGTTAAATATAAACCTGGGGTAAGCAGGGTGAAAGTATTCATCACATTTCCAGCAGCTCATTGTATATCTGTCCCAGCTGTTTGGATGTCTTATCAATGTCATGGTACTTTTCGGCAGAGCTCCTGGCTGCACTGCCCAGCCTTCCCATCAGGGCCGGGTCATCTGCCAACTGCCGGATGCAGGCATTAAACTCCTCTTCATTGCTGCCCATCAGGCAGTCGCACCCGTGGCTCAGCCATTCCCTGAACACAGGCAGGTCCCTGGTCACAATGGGCCGAGCGTTGGCCGCAGCCTCTACCAGGGCCAGGCCCTGGGTCTCATGCCTGGATGGGAAAAAGAAAATGTCACTGGCAGACAGGGCACCTGGCACATTATTGATATAGCCGGTGAACATAACATTAGACGGCATATCTTTCATGATTGTGTTATTCTCCTTCGAGATTATGCCGTAAAGACCCTTTACACTCTGTTTCTTATGGAAACTGCCGCCAACCCACATAAAGCGCATATCAGGAAAACGACTGGCCACCTCATAGAATTCACTCACACCTTTCCTTAGTGTCAGACCGCCAACAGAACACACTACTGTCTCATTCTCTCCTATGCCATACTTTTGCCTGAATGCCTGCCTGCCAGAATCAGAATATGCATACTTACCGAGATCGATCCCGTAATTCAACTGCCTGACATCCTTTCCAGGCAGTAACTGGTGATAATATTCTGCGGCAGACTGGGACGGGCATAGAATAATATCAGCCCTGTTTGCTAAACCTTTTAACCATTTCCGTACAAAATATTTTATCTTTTGGCCTACCACAAATGTATCTTCGGTCATGTGACCGTGGAATATGATGGGGCTGTGATTGCCGTTATTGTTTTTTAAGGACATTCGGTATGCCAGGGTCATTGGAATATGTATATGCATCAGGTCAAAATCCGAGTCATTGTCAAAGACCACGTCAATCCCTTGCTCCATAACACGCTCTGCTATTGATGGGATATAGGAATCAAGCCATTTGCGGTCAGAGGTTAATCTATTAACCAATCCATTATCAATAATATAATTAACAACAGTCATATATTAGTAAATTGTTCTCACTTATTATACAAAAATTTTTTGTAGTATCTTTGCAGTGTCCCACATACTCCATCCCATATATTGCAACTTATACTGCAAGCCTTGCTACAAGCATCCCCATATCCAGCCCCATCTCATCTGCAACTACCCTGCATTTGGTCCTGAGCATGTATGCAATGGGACTGTAGCCATATTCTGACATTGTCTCGAAATTTGCCATACCCTTACTGATGATCAGGGTTGCGTCTTCAAAAGCCTCCACAAGTTCAGGAGGAGCCTCATCCAGACACACGCCTATTGCATTGGAACCTGTGGTCAGCACCCTGTCAACCATCTCGCTAATGCCGTGTATCTCTACATCCTCCATTGTTGCATCATTAAGAATAGGTGCCCCGCGCACTACAAGTGTCACTTTGCCGCCCATGCTCCGTATTTGTTCGATAACTAACGTATCGAGCAGGATCTCACCACTGTTGTCTACTAAGTACACCACATTATCCAGCAAAGGCACCATTGCCTCTATGTCGTCCACATCAAGCCCTTTGTTGAACATTTTCTTAAACTCAGCTTCAAAATCATCTTCCCTGACATCGAAGCCATCCACACCAAAATCAAAACTATTGCCAATGGCAGCTGCAAGAGCGGCACGCCTGAACCCATCCACTGAGATCTCATCACCCACAAGTGAGCGGACCAGTGGCATCAACCCGGCAGCGATCTCCCTGCTCTGTATCTTCTTTTCATGATATGGGTCAGGATCGCCAAGTGCCTCGTACGACCTGCGGTGAACTATTGTGGATACTTTTGAGGATGGCACGCCGGGCCTGAATGTCTGGTGCAAGGCGTCCAGTCCAGCCATCACGGCCTTGGTCACGATCTGTGGATCGTGTGTACTCAACAGAGCCTGGTAATGTACTCTTGACAGCAGACAATGGGCGCATCTTGGATCGATCTTCAAAACTTATTCACCTTTTTTAGCAATATTAATATCAATTGGATGACAATAGTCCATATGGTGATAAATATGTCGGAGCAAGAACCTCAAGATACAAATGAGTGGGAAGCATTTGCAGATAAAAAGTACGGTGATATTAAAAAGGCAATGAAGGACATTGAAAGTAAAGGTTCTTCCCAGCCACTTGAGCATAACATTAGGGATGTTACAAAAAGTTTTGGTGATATGTTAATCTCACTGGGTGCCCTTGCTTATGGTGTTACCAGTGATGTGGTAGAGAAGACATCCAGTGAAGAAAGGGTAGCATTCCAGGAGGAGATGAAGAAAAAGGCCAGTTCGGCACGTAATATAATTGCGGATGAACTGGATAAAGTTTCCAGTACCCTGAGATCTGAAGCAGAGGTGCCAAAAGAGGAGTCAGAAGAGGAGGTAGAAACTCCTGACACGTCAGAAGCTTAGGATTTCCTGTTTGTACAATGGGGGATGGAGGAAGTAATACTTTGTATATAGGGGGAAAATCCCCTATCTCTATCCGACCACGCCCGCCGAATATCTCTTCGTACACCCTTACCATAAAATTATTACGTATTCCGGAATTGGACAGACATATCTATAGTTCCTTTATATTGACCGGAAGGAAAAATAATCTCCACCTTGACTTTCAAAGATCCACTAAAAACCAATAACAAGCAAACCAATTCGTATAGTCCCTATCAAAACATTAATCCGCAAGCAACCGATTTACCTACATTCCCATAAATTTCCCCAAATCCAGCAAAGAGAACAACCTGGCTTGTTTTGCATCCATCTCCTCAACAACCAAATTAAAATATAGTCAGGCGGACTTCTGCATTCGAAAAAGCCAATCCTGTTAAAAAGGATGATCGATGGGCTGCCTCCTACAAAGTCTCAAGCCATATCAATAGTGTCTGCATTGAACCAGCGAAAAATACTTTCACAAAACACCCTTGAAATAATGCCCTGAAGTAGATTCACTGCCGCAGTGACCATTGGTCCTGTTATCAATAGCCTTCCTGTAAAGTTCTGTCAACTTTCCAGTAGTTTTCCTGTCATACATTTTAGCCTCAATTCTCAGGCAGCTGACGCCTGCTTCAATCAGTTCAGGGATGTGGTCGAGCATACACAGTTCCCTGGAGTTCATAATATAAGTACGTCCGTCCCCATCGGTTTTCACCTGGAAAGTAAAACCCTTTACATCTTCCAGCAAGGCACCATGAATTTTATCATCAGGGAACAGCTCTCCCAAAAGGTCATGCTCAGATACCATTACAGGGAAAAAGCCGTGAACGATACATTCCACCATACCATGGGGAGCTATCTGTTTTATTTCATCCAGTGTAAGCTCAGGCGAAAGAGTCACCCTTTTGAGACAGTGCTCCAGATAATGAGCCATTGCCAGCCTGTTAAAAACATTAAGCGGATAGTCTATGACCAGTGACTTTTTACCAGAGTCAAGAAGACTATGCAGGACACCCATGTTTGCTATAAGAAATCCAGTGTGGTCAGGGAAAGAGTCAAATCCTTCTAATTTTTTAGCTATTCTTGGTGTAGCGAGATAGACTTCCACTCCTTTCTCCTTACCATACTCAATGGCATACCGGTGATCTTCTATTGTAAGCAAATCCCCTGTGAGATTTTCTTCACCGAAATAAACCACATCCGCACCGCCATCAACAGCCGCCTTAAACGTTTCCAGGGAACAAGTATTTACAGACAGGAGGGGTTGGAGGGGTTTATTTTGCATCTCCCGGCTATCGAAAATAATCCCGGGTTTGCTGCATGTTCGTTTCCAGTTCTTTGTACGTTCTTTTTCAAGCCTTTTAACGGCTGTCCTGCGAAGAGTATTCAGCTGGGAAATAGGGATGAAAATATCTGCTTCCAGATTGACCTTGATGTTTTCGGGCTCAAAAATGGTATTGCCAAGCTTTTTCAGTTGCTGTATTATAGAATCTTCTGATATTTGGGTTCCCTTTGCCTGCTGTGGAATATCTCCGGTTTGCACGACCTCGTTCTCACCGTCTGTAATACAAAGTGCTACCGGTTCTCCATGTTTTGCTGTGAATAACATATTGAGGGGAATTCTTTTCATGACATCTTTAATCCCCAGGGATTCCATAAGCCTGAAATCATACGTCTTAAAAACAGTCTCATTTCTGTAGACGGTCTTTTCCATGGGTATTTTGACTGTTGCACAGGCAGGGGTACTTTCCACACTCTGGTTATTGATATACATACTTCGTACCGTAGTTCCAGTACCCCGCCCCTGGGTACCGATTCCATCACCTATCCTCAATGGCTGCTCGATCTGTATGTAGGCAAATTTCCTTTCCCAGTCATATTTGACGACCTGTCCGAGATACGTCCCCTGGTTATGCGGCTGTTGTCTGCTCATCAGGTTGCCGCCGGGATTTCCAAAGTAATACCCTTGTGTAAACCCGCGGTTAAAAAGCTGGCGCAGTATGTGCTGTTCATTATAAGATACATGGAAATCGGCCGGGTTTTCAAGATATCTATCTATAAGACTCCTGTAGATTCTCACCACGCCTGCCACATATTCAGGGTGCTTCAATCTACCCTCTATTTTGAAAGAATCGATGCCTGACTCTATCAGGTGTCCGATGTGCTCGCTGATATTGAGGTCTTTGGGACTCAGGAGATGGCCTTTTGCTCCATCAATTGTATATTTCCTCCGGCAGGGCTGGGTACAGTAGCCGCGGTTCCCGCTTTTATCTCCTATCATGCTGCTGAAAAGACACTGGCCTGAGTATGAAAAGCACAGCGCACCGTGGATAAAGACTTCTATTTCGGTGTTGGTTTGGGATTTTATCCTCCTGATCTCTTCAAGGGAAAGCTCTCTTGCAAGCACTATGCGTTTCACTCCCATCTCCTCAAGGTATCGTACACCTTCTACATTGTGGATGGTCATCTGTGTACTGGCATGGACCGGAAG
The DNA here is from genome assembly GCA_009649835.1 of Candidatus Methanocomedens sp. Classification (GTDB taxonomy): domain Archaea; phylum Halobacteriota; class Methanosarcinia; order Methanosarcinales; family Methanocomedenaceae; genus Methanocomedens_A. The sequence continues at coordinate 6,919 of PYCK01000127.1, forward strand.
CTGGGGGAGCTGGTCCTTTAATAATCGCAGGATACCGATATCCTGTACAAGTACTGCATCTGCCCCTGCATTGCAGAGGAATTGCAGGTATTCGGCGGCTTTTTCGAGCTCTGGGTCCTTGATGAGGGTGTTGACTGTTACGTATGCTTTAGCTTTGTTAATGTGGGCGTAATCAATGGCCCATTCAAGTTCATCATGGGTAAGGGCGGCATCATGCCTTGCGCTTAAGGTTGGTCCGCCGAAATATACGGCGTCTGCTCCGTTTTCGATTGCTGCGATAAGTGCTTCTTTACTTCCGGCTGGTGCTAATAGTTCGGGTTTGTGCATTAGGGTGTTATAGTAATGTGGGGCGTTAAATAGGTAATGGGGATTATGTTGAGCGAATTAATGACACCGAACTTTGATATCGGTTAAGTCCGGGTCATCGATTTCTCTGTGATATTGATCTATAAAAGTTGCCTTGAAAATTCTTCAACTTATACGAACATTAACGCCCCATTTCTACAGCCTCA
>PYCK01000013.1 GCA_009649835.1 Candidatus Methanocomedens sp.
TAGAAATGAGGTGTTTTCCATTCTGTCTGGAAATCAGCAGCAAACCGTGCAAGCCGTTCAAAGTAAAAATCCATCTCAAAGATATTATCAGGTACACTGCACATCTTCTCTTTTAATAAAATTGATGGTTTTGCAGTGAATTCAGAATCTACATACGGTTTTAATAGGATTTTACCATCCATGTCTTGCAACTTGGCATAGTTTGTATGCCATACTTCCCAGAACTTTTTTGACTTTGCAGCTTTTTCTTGTATGAATATGAAACTTTTCTCCTTGTCAGTCACCAAGCCCTTTGGGATCAGCAAATTGTCAATGAGGTCATCGAAAAATGCTGCCTCCTGCTCTAATTTTTTCTTTTTCAGTTCCTGGCGCTCTTTTTCAGCTTCTTTTCGCCTTGGGTTGCCATTCAGGTAACCCGGGGCATTGGCCGAACTTCCATCTACTACAGCCTCTGCGATCTCTGATGCGGTTTTTTCACTGTTCATATCAATATCACCCATCTGGAATTTATCACTATTAATTATATTTAAAATAAACAATCTAATGCCATTATAAAAAACCCGAGTGAACATTGATGTTTACTTTCGTAGCAATAAATCAATCTAATGCCATTATAAAAAACCCGAGTGAACATTGATGTTTACTTTCGTAGCATTAATAAGGAAGTAGTTCAAATATATTATCCTGGTAGAAATGGAACGACGAAATATTACGCTTGAAAAAAAGCATCTGGATATTCTATCTCCCCTCCTTGAAAAGAACGAGGGGAACATAAGTGCAAGCATCAGGGAGATCATTGAGTTCGCAGACATGATGATCAAAAGCCATGGCAGCCTTGAGAACGCCATCGATGATGCAGTATCCAGTGAGAAGATAGAGAACCAGCGAGTTTTAGTTGACAAACTTGTCTGGCAGTGGTTACTTGGGAACAGCCAGGGGATACTTCCGGAAAAGGGCATTGTTAAGGGGCTTTTTGAGCCAGTACCTTACCCATATATTGATAATCTCGTGGAACAGGTCAATGACCTGTGTATAAGGTTGGGGTGGAGGACAAAAACAAGGTTCGAGCCATCTTCAACATATATCCTTTCAGGTGGGAGCGAGGGGCAGCGTGCGCTCATCCTGAAATTGATCTGCCTGTTCATGGCTGATTATAATATCGGTATTGAACACATTTCCAACCGGTACTCTGAGACCAGGATCAGTTTCATTGAAAGAAACAATGCCAGTGAGGCTTACAGGGACTGCCTGGTACATCTTGGTGACCTGGGCACAACCATCCAAGAGATCCGAACAAAACAAGAATTCTGGAAAACCCTGGTCGGCACTCACATTAATACTAACTACCAGATGGTGACGATCCACAGGAAGAATTACGAGAAGCTGATGTCCGGCCAGGCGACTGATGATACTGACCTGTTCTCGGTCTATACTGGACTGCCCAGGCGGGACATTAACCTGCAGGCACTCCTGCCAATGATAAAATCCGTATTTGAAACCTCACGGATTGTTGACAGGATCGATATTGACCAGGACCAGCTCACGATATTCCATTCATACTCAAATAAGGAGGTCATCGAATCCATAACCGAAACACTGGTGAACATACTGGAAATGAACGGTTATCATTATGAAGCTGTTGAAGTCTCAAGTCTAATAGTCCTGCAGCATAAGCGGGAGATTGAAGGAAGAATTTCTGAACTGGTGGACAGCCTTGTGAGTTCAAGAGGCGGGTTTGACCATGAACTGATGGCCTTTTTAATTTTCCTTGACGGAATAAAGGATAAAAAGGAGATATGTACTACAGTTGAAAAACTGGGAATACGAATGGGTGAACAGATAATCAAGGAATATGAAAGGGAATTTGATATTGGTGAGTGGGATCTGGAAACATTTAAAACGGCATTCTCTGATATTGATTTAAAACTTGCCCGTGAATCAGACCTGGAACTGATCGACCCTAATGTGATGCATTATGTGGTCACCAAATGCCAGTTCGTGCACCCTCATGGTAAATTCAATATTCACCTATGTAATATTACCCACAGTTTGCTAAAAGGTGCTACTGACTACGTATTCAAGGGCGATGCAGTGATAAAATCCAAAAAGACAATCGGGAGAGGGGATGATCTTTGTGAGTTCTACATTGTACTCCCGACAAAATTAACTATGCCTGCCAGCAGATCATATGACCTGTAAAATGTAATTG
>PYCK01000128.1 GCA_009649835.1 Candidatus Methanocomedens sp.
ATATTGTTCGAAATAAAAAAGTATGGACTTTGATATAGATATTCTATGACTAAAAAACGCAAAACAACAAATTTAAAAAGTAACAACATGTCTGTGGTAAAATATGGATAACATTGACCAATATCTCCAGAAATTCAAAAACATCAAACGTTCCACCTGTGGAACCATAAATATCGACCCACTACAGCGCGGCGGGATACTGACCGACGAGGCCAGGGCGGCACTGATGGAGTGGGGCGACGGATATTCGATATGTGATTTCTGTCCAGGCGCCCTGGACCAGATCAAGACACCGCCCATCCATGATTTTATACATAAGGCCTTACCTGGGTTCCTGGGTATTGACGAGGCCAGGGTGACCAATGGTGCCAGGGAGTCCAAGTTCGCAATTATGCACTCCATGGCAAGGGATGGGGACTGGATAGTCCTTGACCAGAGCGCACATTATTCCTCACATGTAGCTGCACAGCGTGCCCGGCTCAATATCAAGGCCGTACCCAATTCCGGTTCCCCGGATTACCATACCGGGGCTGATGGATATGCAGATGCCATTGAAGAAGTTATCAGGGAATCGGGCAAGTCTCCTGCACTGGCACTGGTCACATACCCTGACGGCAACTACGGCAACCTGCCCGATGCCAAAAGAATAGCAGCCGTATGCCACCAGTACGATGTGCCCCTGATCTTAAACGGCGCATATTCAGTAGGCAGGATGCCTGTAAATGCAAAAGAGCTGGATGTTGATTTCATAGTTGGCAGCGGGCATAAGTCCATGGCAGCATCCGGTCCGATAGGCGTGCTCGGGGTATCAAAAGAATATTCAGATATAGTATTTGAGAAATCACCTACAAATAAGCTCAAGGAGATAGAACTGCTGGGATGTACTGCCAGGGGTGCTACTATCATGACAATGATCGCATCCTTCCCTAAAGTGGTGGAGCGTACCAGGCACTGGGATGAGGAAGTGGAAAAGGCCAGGTGGTTCTCGTCACAACTGGAAGGCCTGGGACTGGTACAGATGGGTGATAAGCCCCACAACCACGACCTGATGTTCTTTGAGGCGCCTGTGCTGTACGAGATGTCACAGACCGCAAAAGGCGGGCGGTATTTCCTTTATAAGGAATTAAAGGCTCGCAAGATACACGGTATCAAGGCCGGGTTGACAAAGTTCTTCAAGCTCAGCACCTTCGGAGTATCCAGGGATGACCTGGGAACGGTGGTGTCTGCCTTTGATGAGATCATCAATTCATAATAGGCCCGGGTAATTATTTCAGGATATCTCCAACATTGTGCGGGCAATAGTTTGCCTAAATCATCGGAGAAATCGAAAATCATGACCGGATTTACAGGATCGACAGGATACTGGTTGCCATTCCATCCTGTGCATCATGTAAATCCTGTCCATAAAGCCAAGTCGTGAGATTCCATGTTCCATGATATGTTCCTGAACAATGAAGTTACCCACACGATGTTAAAGAGAGCCTTATTTCATCAGGAATAAATGTTTTCCAGGTTTCACTTATCAACCATATCAAATGGCATCGGAGTGCCTTCAGGAATTGAATGAATATACCTGTTCCTGAATTCCTTGTCGCGCATCAGGCATGATGGTGGGGTTTTCCTGTAGGTTTTACCCATACGCTTCCAGATATCTTTCAGCGGTTCATCCCTGATATTCCCGAACTTCAGCGGCGTATAAGCACAGGGCAGCACGTCGCCTCCCGATGTGATATGTACCCACCTTCGGCCGGCAAAACAGCCGAACATGTCAGGGCCCATGAAGAAGGGAAATGCAGTAATACGGGGTCCGTCCCTGAGCTTGTTCTTATCTTTCTGGAACCGTCCCAGCCTGTCCACATCATTTGGACCGATGGTCTCGTCCTCATGGTCCAGCCACCGCCCCACTGCAATGATCTCATAGAGTGACATCTCGTGCATACCCTTATTCTCTGCAAGAGTATAGAAATCCTCAAGCTCGTCAATATTATCAGGCGAGACCACCACGAACATATCAGTAAGGATACCGGCCGCAAGGGCATTATCAATACCTTTCATTGCATCATCATATGAGCCGACCCGCCCCCTCACTCTTTCGTGTTCCTCCTGGCGGGGGCTGTCAATACTGATCCTTACGGCATACAATCCTGCCGCTTTTAGTTCTTTAGCCTTCTCAGGTGTCAGCCCGTACCCGGACGAGAAAGAGGTGGCAATGGCCCTGGACTTATCCACATGCCTGACCATGTCTGCCAGGTCATGCCTGAGCATGGGCTCGCCGCCGTCAAAGGATATGAGATATGAGCCCAGTTCAATGGATTCATCGACCACCCTGTTGACCTCATCCAATGAGAGTTCGGGGTCTGCAATGATATCGGCGGCGCCGCAGTGGATGCACTTGTTTGGACAGCGCATGGTGATGCCGATAGATGACTGGTCAGGTACCCTTTTTTTCAATACTGAAGCGATCTGGGCAGAGATCAGGCGGTCAAAGGCAGTACTGGGTATCGGGGGGGCCCAGGATGAGAAGATGATCTTCTTGTCGTCAACAGAAATGGGTTTTTCTTCGAGGAATAGTTTGTTAATACGGTTGACGATTGGTTTTGCCACAGGCGAAAGTGTGCCTTCCGGCACCAATTGTACTTTACCGTTCTCGGTATTGGCGTTTAGTTTAATGTATGATTTATCATATACTCTCATTTATTCCCAACATCCTTTTAGAGCCGGAGTGAATATGAAGTTATACCCCATATTTTGAAGGACATCCCATTACAAGGAAATTAGCCTCTACTTTATTCTCTGATACCAGAATACCTCTTACAGATACTTTCTCACCATCGCCCAGTCCGTCAGGGCGGTCACCGCGGTATAATACCTCGAGATCTGCATTACCATCTGTCAATATGAAACCAGTTTCTTCTGCACCGATATTTAACGTACCCTGCTTCACATTACCTGTGATATATACGGGCTGGTCAATATAAGCTGTAACGTTCTGGGTAACTTCAGTCACTGTGAGGTATTCTGATGAAAAGTCCAGCCCCCACATTCCGATGATGGCTATTAGTATGATCGCTACAACAGAGATTGTAACCTTATCTTTTTTCCTCATGGTATCTTTTTTCCGAATATCTAATCCTTAAGATGTCCTAATAATTCCATCTGCCTGTTGAGCTGTTTTCGTGTCTGTAAGAGCATGAATATATAGACAAGGAAAACGACCCATACAATACCAAATGCTGTCAACATGGATCTGGCATATACCAGATTCGATATTAGAGTTTCCACAATATCGAATCTACATGTATTTATGGGACTTATAATTAATGAACTGATATTTAATCCGGATATTTTACTG